>JAUVGS010000045.1 GCA_030593665.1 Chitinivibrionales bacterium
TTATAATACGTATCACTAACTAACGCGGGATAAACCCGCAAGTAAGTTCCTTATCAGATTCCTTTCTACCCGAAGAAAGCATTCGGAATAAAGTATTGTAACAAATAAATTTGTAACCAATACCTAAAAAACAAGAAAGCAATTCTGTAAAGTACTAATGTTCAAGGAGGCTCTATGAATATCTTCATCTGTAAAATCTGTGGTCATGTCGAATATGACGCTGCACCGGAAAAATGCCCTGTCTGTTTTGCCTCAAAGGAGGCGTTCAATCAGAATGATAATATTTTCATCGAATCTGAGGAAAATGCCAAAGAAGCAGCGGTAAAGCATATCCCTTCAATCAAGGTTATCAAGGAATGCGGTTTGATTCCCGAAGCTCCATGCCTTGATGTGCTTGTTCGTATTGGCGAGACATTGCATCCCATGGTTGAGGAGCATTTTATTCAGTTTATTGATTGTTATATAGATGACAAGTATGTCTCGCGTGTACTTCTCACCCCGGATGTTCATGCCTCCGGTTTATTCCACTTGAAAACAGAAGGATCTAAAGTACGTATTGTTGAAGTCTGCAATAAGCATGGGTACTGGCAGGCTGAAGCCGATCTTACCTAGAATAAAATAGCCCTGGTACCTATGTAGCAGGGCTATTAACCCTCTCTTATAGTAATTTCTATTTTCTTCCGTCATAGTAAGGTGTGAAGGATTTTTTTGGTATATTTTAAAAAATTGTAGTCACACATATATATTAATCCTGTTTAACCTGCTTATGCAGGTGTATTGACACCCCTCATCTTCATTAACAATTCTCATAATCTTTGTCATTTCTTCTGTTGAGATTTTTTCACTATGCTTAATACCTTTGCATTAATACCCCTTTTCGTCTCATTTATCTGTTTATTTGTTTTTGCCTATGTACATGGCCAAAGAAGACATACGGATATGAATCGTTCCTTTATTCTTTTTGCGGGCCTTGTTTTTGTTGTTACATTCCTGGAATTTTTTATTCATTTACCACTTTCCATAGTTTACAAAAGAGTTTTTTTAAGAATTGCAACCTTTTTATTGATGCCGTTTGGGGCTGTTTTTCTTAACTTTATTTATTCAGCAATTCATAAGAAACGGGAAATTCTTTTTTATAGCTTCTTACTGCTTTCCGTCGTTTCAACTGTCATGAACTTTATTATAAACTCCTATTCATGGATGCCGCTTTCAGATGATGGGCAACTGGTCGTAATTCCACAGATACTATTCGTGTTGGTTTTTATCGCGGGCTGTTTTATTCAGGGAGTTTACGGATTGTCCTTATTGTGGAAGCATGCGAAGGAAACAAAAATACCTTTTGAGAAAAAACAGTTGAATATCTTACTGTTCGGTGTAATAGCAGGGGTTATGATAGGAATTCTTACACTTTATATTTTACCATTCCTTTTTGATATTATTATCGCACGTTCATTTTCATCGTTAAGTATCTTAGCTATTATCATTTCAATTTACCTTGCAATTGTGAAATATAATTTTCTTTCGGTTAATATTGAACAGATTGAAGTAGTATCAAAAAGGCTGTTTGAAAATATCAGTGAAGCGGTTTTTATTATTGACGCAGACTATACTATTATACAGATGAATCAGCAGGCTCAAAAAATTTTTAAAAATACACCAACCGGGTATACTGCTGAAAAAATCAAGGACGTATTGCCTTTTTATGATCCTGAGGCGATCTATGAAGGCACTTTAATTACCTATCGACACAATGGCAGGGAAAAAACGTTTATAATAACGCAATCACCCATAAAAAGCGGTAACACCTCTCTCGGAAAAATTGTTATTATTCGTGACATATCCGAGCGTGTTTCATTTGAAGAAGATTTGAGAAAAACGCAGAAAATTGAGTCGTTAGGTTTTCTTGCCGCTGGTATTGCCCATGATTTTAATAATTATCTCACCGGTATTGCGACAAGTTTTTCACTCCTCAGGACAGTGTTACCGGATCACGAAGAATCATATGCTATTGCATCTGAGGGTGAAAAAGCTGCAATGAAGGCATCAGCGCTCACTGCGCAGTTACTCACTTTTTCAAAAGGCGATATACTACGAAAAGAGCGGTTTAATCTTTTACACCTGTTACATGAGACTGTTTCATTTTCTTTACGCGGTTCAAACAGTACGTGTTCCTATGGGCTTCCGGATAATTTATTCCCGGTAATTGGTGATCGAAACCAGATCGGCCAGGCAATTCAGAATATTATTATAAATGCAAATCAGGCAATGCCCGATGGCGGCACTATTCATATAGAGGCTCAGAATATGAAAATAACACAACATACCAGCCTTCCGTTGAAAGCAGGAAAGTATGTTGAAATAAAAATTACAGATGAGGGTATCGGTATTTCTTCAGAGGTATGTGATAAAATATTTGATCCATTTTTTTCTACCAAGGAGAGTGGAAAGGGAATCGGCCTCACCACGTCATATTCAATTATTAAGAAACATGATGGCCATATCACGGTAACCTCGCAAAAGGGAAAAGGTGCTTCTTTTATTATCTATTTGCCGATTACTTCTGTCAGAGTCACGCATAGCGATGAAACAGTAAAAAAACACATTCAAAAATTAAGTGGCCACATTTTAGTAATGGATGATGAACCTATCGTTTTGACAATGTTGAAAAGAATTATTCCTTATCTGGGTTTTACTTTCGATAGTGCTTCTAATGGGGAAGAGGCTCTGGAAGTATATGGCAGGCAAAGCCACGATACTTCGTTTCCCTACTGTGCGGCGATCCTGGATTTGACGGTATCCGGCGGTATGGGTGGTCTGGAACTGTCGAAACGGTTACGTGAGAAAGACTT
Organism: Chitinivibrionales bacterium; assembly: GCA_030593665.1. The sequence continues at coordinate 2,850 of JAUVGS010000045.1, forward strand.
AAAAATAAAAATGATTGTTTCGAGCGGTTATTCGAATGATCCGGTTATCGCACGCTATGAAGAGTATGGTTTTGCGGCGAGTATTAAAAAGCCCTTTACTATTGATACATTGGAAGAAGTGCTGTGTAAAGTATTGGGTTAACTATCTGGTATTATCTTAAGTAACGTGACAACTCTCTTTGGTTCAAGACGGTATCTGCTTCCTTTCCCCTGATAAAAATCGTGTTTTTCTATGAGAGTAATCCCAAGGCTGGTGATTATTATTGTTTCGCCTGTTTTTTTATTCATAACCACAGCCTCACCCTTTTCAAAAACCCCGTCACCGCGGAAGGGTGAGGGAATCCTTCCCATTGATTCATAGAATTGCAGGGTACTATCAGGGGCAAGTTGTACAACAGCACCAAACGCATCTTTAGCCGTCTGGTATAATTCTTTTAACCTGGCAACCAATGCAGCTTTGGTTATACCGGATTCTTCCAGAACCTTTCTGTCTTCGTTGATAATCTCATCAATGGGTCGGGTATCTGTTCCGAGAAAACCTTCACTTGAGAACTTTGAAGGCTTGAGATTCTGCAATAATTTTTGTTCCTGCGGTGATTGTTTCATAATAAGGTACTTTTTAAAATTAGTTATGCGAATTTATCGTAAAAAATCATATCTTCCGTCAAACCGCCTTCCATTAATACCTGTTTGCACGCATTGATCATTCCCGGTGAGCCGCAGAGATATGCCTCGTGCTTTGACGTATCGGGAAAATGCTCCGCGACAACGTTGGTAATAAGTCCCCGCTCACCCTGCCAGTTAGAATCATCCGGTTCATTTGATAATGCCGGTACAAATGAGAACCATGACAGTTCTTCAGACATCCTGTAGAGTTCGTCAACACACAAGAGATCGTTCCGGGCCAGGGCGCCGAAGAAATAGGTCGTGGAACGCGCTAAACTTTTTTCCTGCATGTCACGAAGGATACTCAAGATAGGCGCCATACCGCTTCCCCCGGCAATACAGATTATCGGTGTATCGGTATCTGAAAGATGAAATTCACCATAGGGGCCTGAAAAAATTACCGCATCCTTCTCTTTAAGATGGTCGAATACCCATGTAGTACAGATACCGTCAGGTACCCGGCGGATGATCAGTGCAATACGTTGATTATCGGAAGGAGCTGAAGAGATTGAGTAGGCGCGAATAACGGCGTCTCTTCCTTTGTATTCCTCTGATTCGAGCTGTACATATTGTCCTGCTGTAAAATCAATAGTATCCGGTTCAAGCAGTTTAATTCGGAGCACGAGAATATCATGGGTAAGTTGCTTTTTCTGCTCCAGAATACCGCGGAATTTCTTTACCGAGAAAAGTTCTTTCGGGATTCTGATGGCGATATCGTTTCGTATTTTAACCTGGCAGGAGAGTCTGACCAGTTGTTTTCGTTCTTCATCGGAAAGATAGGGCTCTTCGACTGGGCCTATGATGCCGCCGCCCTCGAGTACGGTTACTTTACAGTATGCACAGCTTCCCCGTCCGCCGCAGGCTGAAGGTATAAAGATATTATTTTCCGACAGGGAAGAGAGCAGTGATGAGCCGCCCGGTACGGTGAACTCTTTTTCACCGTTGTTGATAGTAATTTTGCACGGCCCGTAATTCAGTATTTTTTTTTCCGCAAAGACCAGCAGAGCCGATAATATAATGCCGGTACCGGTGAGAAATGCTATTGATATAAATACTTCAGTTACCATTATTCTGAGCCTCTATATTTTAATCATACCGGAAAAACCGACAAACGCCAGTGAAAGAATGCCGATAATGATCAGGGTAATGCCCGGGCCTGCCAGTCCTTTTGGTAGCGCTGATTCATTAATCTTTTCCCGGATGCCGCCAAGAAGTGTTATTGCGAAAAACCAGCCGAATCCACCGCCAAGCCCGAACATGAATGTTTCTATGAAACCATAGGGTTTATTCAGCATGAAAAGGGAGATACCGAGGATTGCACAGTTCACGGTGATGAGCGGGAGAAAAATGCCAAGGGCGTTGTACAACGTTGGAGAGAACCGTTCAACCACCATCTCGACAAACTGGACAAATGCCGCTATTACCATTATAAAGGTAATGAGCCTGAGATATTCAAGATGCAAGGGTATCAGCACATGGGTATACACCAGATAGTTCAATGCGGCGGTTGTCGCAGTGACAAAGATAACCGCTGCTCCAAGGCCGATGCTGGTATCCACCTTCTTTGAAACACCCAGACATGAGCACATGCCCAGAAATCGTGTGAGCAGGATATTATCGGTGAAGGCAGCAGAAATAAAAATTAGTGTAATGGTTGCAAGTAAGTTTCCATCAAGAGGTGCAGACATTATTTCCCAACCTCCGTTTTTGTCGAATATGCCCGTGCAAACCAGGTTACAATGGCAAGCATGAAAAACGCACCCGGCGGCATGACCATGATTGTCCATTGATGCCACCATAGTTCTTTCGCAGGAAGTTGAAAACCAAGTATTGTACCGAAACCGAGTGGTTCACGAATGCAGGCAATAAGAATTAGTAGTAATGAATAACCGACTCCCGATGCAAAACCATCAATCAGGGAGGCGAATGGCTTATTCCGGCCGGCAAATGCTTCAGCCCGTCCCATGATTATGCAATTGGTAATAATAAGGCCGACATACGGCCCGATAAACCGGTGAATATCCGGGGCAAGTGCTTTTATTGTAATATCGACCATCATGACAAAACTTGCTATAATAAGCACCTGTACTATCATCCGTATACGCTGTGGGATATAATTACGCAGCAGTGAAATAGTTACATTTGAAAGAACAGTAACAAATATGACACCTGCACACATATAAAGAGTATTTTCCAGGAGGTTGGTCACCGCAAGTGTGGAGCAGATTCCCAAAACCTGGCGAAATACCGGGTTTTCCTCCCAGAGGCCTTTTATGAGTATTCTTTTGGGTGAGTCGGACATAAATATTAGTTAAATGTTTAAAGTTTGAAGTTGTAAAGACTATTCAAACGTTTGCCATTTTTATACGTTTGACGGAACAACTCAAGTTCACTGTTCAACAGGTTCATCAGCGCTGTTGATGTCTGTGTTGCTCCGGTAATAGCATCTATACAGTTATTTGCTGTCTTATTTTCGCATATATCAATAATAATCCGTTGTGATTTTGGTTTATTCCAATCAATTCGCAATCCTATAAATTGATCGGTAAAGTAGGTTTCTTCAATTCGTGCTCCGAGGCCGGGGGTCTCTTTTTGGGAGAGGAATCTGATATTACGGATAGCTGAAAGGTCTGGGGAGAGAATAATAATACCTTCAATCATATCCCAGAAACCGGCACCCCTGAAGATAAAGCCGATGGAGTTCCCCTCCTTGCCGGTATATACCTCAAAGGTCAGATTGCCGTTTGTAAGAGTATCCTTGCGAAGGAAATCGTTTACCGTCTCCTCGTATGATTTGCCCCGGGTGTCAGCGGTGCTGAGATTAAATGCTTCACCGATGATTCTGTATTTGTACGCTTTTTCGTTCTGTGTGAGTAAAGGGTCGGTTAGAAAGTGCACTGAAGACACGGCAGCGCCAAAAACTATACAAAGTGCAATCATAAAACCGATAGTGTAAACGGTTGAATCCTTCCTCATACGGATTCACCAGCTTTCTTTTTTGCTTTGAATCGTTTCAGCCATAAGTCCAGGGAAGGGGAGAAGGCATTACCAATGAGTATGGCGAATCCTACGCCGCCGGCAAATACCGCTTTATAGCGGAAAAAGACAATGAGCGCGCCGATAAGGAAGCCATATAGCCACTGTGAAATCTTCTGTTTCGGAGCGCTGACCGGATCGGTCACCATGAAAACAGCAGCATAAAGTAGTGCGCCGGAAAAGAGTGTAAATAACAGCGGTGGAACCGTTTCAATGCCGAGAATAGTACGCAGGAGGATGTTAATTACTCCGGCTCCCAGTAGTGTGGCAAGCATGAGCCGCCATTGGGCTGTTTTTGTTGCAATCAAATAAACCGCAGCTCCGAGAAACACCAGGGCAGAGGTTTCACCGATTGAACCTGCAGCAAGTACCCTCGTTGTTTCCTGAAAAGTAAAAGTATCCTTAATGTTTCCAATGATCAGAGTAACCAGACTCGCTTCATAGCCATAATCACGCCGGGTCCACATGGGCGTGGCGGCAGTTACTGCATTGGCAACGATAATTCCGGTGTCTGCCAGGTACAGGGGAGCTTTTTTGAGTGTGATAAAACTCCACTGTGCGAATCCTCCCGGGAGTCCGTTAAACACTGCCACAAACCGTGAAGTCATTTCTATCGGGAAGCAGACATATACAAATGCACGACCGACAATGGCCGGATTAAAGACATTTTTCCCAAATCCACCAAAGGCTTCCTTGCCAAAAAGGATAGCGATAACGGCTCCAACAGCAGTGATCCAGAAAGGTACCGTGGGAGGGAGTGACAGGCTGTACAGCAGAGCGGTCACGAAACAGGCAAAACTGATTTTCCCCTTTCGTCGTGAAACCATTATCCATTCGGTTATGAAACAGGAGAAGATTGAGACGGCACATACAGCAGCAACACGCCAGCCAAAGAAGTAAATGGATAACAGTAACACGGGGGCAAGAGCATACAGCACCCGGATCATATTTTTCTGCTTGAGGAATTGCGGGTTGTGCATAAGGGATATAATACCATTTAGTACCTTACAGATTGCTTTCTTGTTTTTTAGGTATTGGTTACAAATTTATTTGTTACAATACTTTATTCCGAATGCTTTCTTCGGTTAGAAAGGAATCTGATAAGGAACTTGCAGTTTATCTGCGTCAGGATGTAATAGTGTGTAAATCATAAAATATTATGATTATGTATTATATGCAATCATACTTTTGTGTCTCATACGTTATCGGCTTTTATTTTTAGTACCTTAGAAATAATTTTCTGCCATTTTTTGGCAGAAAATTATTTCGTGAAGGTACTTACTTGCAGTTTATCTGCGTTAGGAAAGAATAATAATATTTACATCTGATTCCACCCAACAAGATGGCCGAGAGGACCTTCAAGTTTTGTTTATATCCTGTACGGGATTTCTCACGTTTGTGATTTATTTCTCATTCTGCCAATTCTAATTAATTATTTTTAAATCAAGGATGTTGGCGACACCGCATTTCCTTGCCTTGTATTTATTATGTATCAGGGAAGCAGATTATCATGCGCAGGATATTTACCACAAAAGACAATTATATACTTTTTCTGGGTGGCTCAAGCGCCTTTATCCTTTTTTATATTATAAGCAGCTTTAACTACCTGCTGTTTCACACCCTGGCGGAAGTGTTCAGTATCGTTATAGCCAGTTGCATTTTTCTTATAGCATGGCATTCACGGTCGTTTTCGGAAAACAGCTACCTCAAGTTTTTAGGGATCGCCTATTTATTTGTTGGTTTTTTCGATTTTCTTCATACATTAGCCTATCGAGGTATGGGCGTTTTTCCGGAACCCGGCTCGAATCTTGCCACACAGCTCTGGATAACGAGTAGATATATTGAAAGTATATCTCTCCTTGCAGCACTTTATTTTCTTCACAAAAAGGTTAGAATGTATGCGGCAACCGGGGTATATGTATTTATATCGGTTATACTATTGGTGACGATATTTTATTTGCGCCTGTTTCCAGTGTGTTTCATTGATGGGAGCGGTTTAACGCCATTTAAAATTGTGAGTGAGTATGTTATTTGTCTTATTCTGATTGGTACAACAGGGGTACTATATCGATTACGAAATGCGTTTGATAAAAATGTTTACCGGTTAATGCTTATTTCTATTATCATCACCATTTTCTCTGAACTTGCTTTTACCCTGTATATTGATGTGTATGGTTTTTTAAATCTTGTTGGCCATTTCCTGAAAATCGTCTCTTTCTATTTTATTTATCGTGCGGTCATTGTAACCAGTCTTGAAAAGCCATATAACATATTGTTCAGGGATCTCCGGAAAAGCGAGGCACGATATCGAGGTATTGTGGAAGACCAGACAGAGCTTATTTACCGCTGGATTCCAGACAGAACGCTAACTTTTGTAAATAGTGCTTTCTGTAAATATATAGGCAAACATCGGAATGAGCTTGTAGGAAGTGTATTTAGACCCGTGTTACTGGAAGGTGATAGGGACCGGGTGGAGAGGGATATTGAATCGTTAGGTGAAACCAAAACAAGTACTACCCATGAATATCGTATGCTCTATCCTGATAGTGATATACATTGGCAACGGTGGACTCACAGGGCATTTCTTGACGAAAAAGGATCTATTGTTGAATATCAGTCGGTTGGCAGAGATGTAACCGATCAAAAACGTCTGGAACAATTTGAAAAAGAAACATATGCAATTGATGCCTCTGCAAAAACGGCACATGATACCATTGAAGCGATGAGAGATGGGGCTGAAGCAGTCGGGCAAGTTCGGCCTCTACACAACACTGGAGGAGTCTTTG
>JAUVGS010000135.1 GCA_030593665.1 Chitinivibrionales bacterium
TTAGTGTAGATTTATCTTGCTGATTGACAAGTGACAACAACTCCTTAATTCCGAAGTTACGTCGGAATGTATTCTGCATAGCACTATTTACCGTAGTTTATTTCGTTATTACTCCTCTGGACGCAACAATCTATCCAGAGGATTTATTATCTTTGTTAAATCTTTTTTGCTGACATGGGTATAAATCTGCGTTGTTTTAATACTTTTGTGCCCTAACGCAGATAAACTGAAAGTAAGTACCTTCACGAAATAATTTTCTGCCAAAAAATGGCAGAAAATTATTTCTAAGGTACTAAAAACTTCTGAACATGTCTTATATCATATCCGGCATCCAGCAAGTGTGTAGCAAAGGCGTGTATCAAAGTATGAATAGTTGCTTTTTTTGTAACGCCGGCAATTTCTTTTGCCTTATCAAAAATTTTCTCTGCACTCCTGATAGAAAGATTTGTGCCTGTTTTCTGTCCCGGGAAAACCCATTCATCTTTTGAAGATAATGTTTTCTGGTACTTTTTTAATGCATCAAGGGCGGTTTCCGATAATATTGTATACCTGTCTTTTTTCCCTTTTCCCAGGTTGATACGTATGAGTCCTCGTTCAATCTCAATGTCATCTTGCTGCAATCGGACAACATCTCCGACTCGGAGTCCTCCGGAATACACAAGCATTAACAGAGCGCGATGTTTTAAGTTGTCAAGAGCTGATAAAATTTTAGAGTTTCTTCTTCGGTGAGAACAATGGGTATCCTGTTCTCTTTACGTGGTCTCTGAATTTCGTAGATGAATTTCTTTGCAAGGATTTTTCCAAAGAAAAAGCGTAGCGAACTCACAATGGTTTCACGGGTACCCCTCGTTTTTCAATTCTGTTACACCAGAAACCAGCCCATTCCTCCGCAGAAGAAGGTTTATTCGATTGTGCGTGTGATGACGTCATATAATAAAATTACACTATGTGATTTATGAATAACAAAATATTTTATTCCATTCTGCAAATCCCTCCCAATTTTTGACTTTCGACCTTTAGATTTTCAACTTTTGACACTTTAAACCCCTGAACGGTTACATAGCAGGAAACTACAGAGTTACCTCTGATTGAAAAATAGTCGATAGCACTAAATCTAAATCAGCTTTGGTTATCTGATTTGTTTTAATAAATGTGAGGCAGGTATCCGTAAATAGCTGAAGCAGTCGAATACCTGTTTTCTCATCGGTATCTTGTTTGGTAAGAGGCCAGGGAAGTGGAGCGCCGATAAGAAGACCATTTTTATTTTTTTTGCCTCGTTTACCGCTGTTAAGAACCTTTTCTAATCCATTAATAAAGGGATGATATGTATCCCGGATATTTTCAGGCATCCTGGTTATATAATTTCCAACACCTGCATATATAGTATCCAGCCCGACCGAATCCATAAAGGAGAGCTGGCCCATAGGCATTATCGGTAATGAAGTTGCCTCTTCCAGAAACCGTGGGTCATAGCCGTTTTGAAGAAGACGAAACACTTCATTCTGCAGGGGAAGAAGGAGCCTGTTAACCGCAAACGCATTCTCTTCGTTCTGTTCAATTACAGAGAGTCCTAACGATTTAAGCATCAGGAGAAGGGATTCCTTTTTCTCCGGTGCAATTGCGGACGGGCAGATACACTCAACACAACCGGTAAGTTCAACGGGATAAAAAAAGTGGCATCCTGTACACTGCGGGTGAATCTGACTGGGGAGAAGCGATGAAGAATTACTTAACAGGATTGACTCGTCAGTAATCAAATGTTTGACATGAGATAGTGCCTGTTTCTTTATGTCGATCGATTCGGTAGTACATTCAAGGATCAGATCCGCCGGTGAAACAACAGTATCCTGGTATGTTTGATAGGAAGGGAGTGACAGAGGGGCTGTTTCTAGAGAATATCGCCGGATACGTTTTATCGTTTTTTTAAGGAAGTGTTCAAGTTTTTCCAGATAGTCGGTATGGCTACCCAGGAATGTTACAGTGAAGCCCTTTTTTAGATAAAGTATACCGATATTACCGGCCATTTTTCCGGAACCGAGTATAAGAATTGAGCGCATCAGATTCCCAGCCTGCTTTCACTGTTTTTGCAGTTAATCCATTGAGCATTTCCAGAGACGAACCGTGCATTTTGTGTAAGCGAAATCCCCGGCCCGCATTCAATGATATGAGTACATTTTTCAGCGTATATTCGTTTGACGGTTTTATACCAGTTGATTGGTGTATGGAGATGGTCAGCAGTAAATTGCATGAGTTCTTCAGGTGTGGTTAACAGGTTTTGATCCAGTGTTGAGAGCATCGGACAACCGGGTGTCTGCCAGATGTATGAGGTTATAAATTGTGTAAACGGTTCTTTTACCGTATATGATAAAACAGGATGATGGTAGGGGAGCGACACGTCCAGAGTAACTGCATTTATAGCATCCGCTTTCAGCGCCTGCCGGTTAAAAAGAGCGAGTTCTGCTTTGTTGCCGCAGAAAATATGGCAATATTCATTATTTGAGTTGATGCGATAAAGAGTCTGAAGCCCTGTTTCTTCCAACAGGTTTTCCAGATCAGGCAGGGCCAGACCGATAATGGCATTTATTCCGGTCTCGTTTGTCTGTTCAAGCCCTGCCATAAGTGAATATGCCCTGTCAAGAACAGCCAGTCCTTCAGAGAAAGAGATAACCTTCGCAGCATATAACGCAGTATAGATACCGAAACTGTATCCGGCTACCAGATCCGGAAGCAGCTTTTTCTGTGCGTAGACTTGAAAGGTGCCACAACTGAAACAGTAAATAAAGAGCTGACTCTCCCGTTCACCAAGTTGTGCAATAGTTCCAGACAGCAAGGCATCGGCAAGATCTGCATTTGCTAAAGCAGAGCCTTCTTCAAAAAAAGGGGTGTACATAGACTTGTATTTTATATAGAGCGCCGGTTCCCGGTCGGTTAATTCAACACCAATACCGGGAAATACAAAAGCAATTTTCTTATTATCGTGAATCCGGCTCATATCGTATTACATATCCTGCCTGCATAAACTTGCTGACTTCCGTGACAAAACTGACGATACGATCATTTGGATTAAGGGATTCTTCGCGGAGAATTTTATCCAGACAGATGAATGCCATGGGCGGGCCGCTGTACCCGTATTCCTCAAGTTTCATATACACCGCAGATGAAGGAATACCGATGGCATTGCATTCATCCATGACTGATTCGGTAATGTGTTTTGTTGGAAAGTTGAGTTGAAGGAGTCTGATTGTGTCAACAGGTATATCCCCTTCCGACAACATCCGTTTCAGTCCCTGGATAAATATCGAACCCTCTGCTTCCTGAAATATCGATGTTGAGAGCGTGTTTCTGAATTGCTGATAGAGATGATGATACCCTTTCTCATACTCTTCTTTCGGATTCATCCAGTATGCCGGTCTGTGATTAAACATCAGCGATGGGCGTTTGCCGCCGATGGATTCTATATACGTATTTTCAACACGGAATCTTTTGGAACCGGGAGCCTTATCCGAAAGGATAAGTGCGCCGGCGCCATCGCAGAGGAACCAGCGCAGAAAAAGTGATTCTTTGTCTACCAGCTTCTGATTATAATATTCCGCACGCAATTCCGACGAAGCGAGATTGGAAGAGATGACTAACGCGAAATGGTTTTTACCGTTTTGTATGAGCTGATGAGCCAGGTACAATGCTTTATACGCAGAGGTGCAGTTTGCATGGATCGATAGTTCATCACACACCTCGATACCGAGCGCTTCCTGAATACGTACCGATGCTGTCGGCATCTGGTCCTGATGGGGCGAGCCGTAGCAGATCAGATCAATCTCTTCTGCGGTTATACCTGCCGCAGTAAGCGCCTTCTGCGCAGCTTTAACCGACATGGTAATGTTGTCATCGGTAAATTCCCGTGTATGCCGGTCAATAGCATAGTGCAGGTGTCTTACTCCCAGCAGTTCTTTCATGACCGGATGCGTCCGCTTAATCCATTTCTGGATTTTTAACGGTGCCTCCGTCAGTTCACCCAGATAGTCCTCTATAGCATCAAAGGGAATCGGGTCGCCGGGAAGGTAGGTGCCGCTGCCGATGCAGTATACTGGTTTTGTCATAGGGTTTATAATTTAGTATTAAATATCTAAAAAAAAATTGATACCCGTTTACGCGGGTATGACAATTCTTCGGAATCCTATCTGTTTACCTCTATTCTACTTCAGAAAAAATAACAACACCATTATGCCCGCCGAATGCAAAAGAGTTCGACATGACATGGTGCAGTTCCTTTTCTCTCGGTTGTAACGGAACAAAATCCAGATCCAGCTCGGGGTCCTGTTCCGTGAGATTCATTGTCGGTGGCAGTTTATTTTCCACTAATGCTTTACAAGCAATAACGGATTCGACCCCTGCCGCTCCTGAGAGACAATGGCCGGTCATGGATTTTGTCGATGAGACCGGAATCGAAGATGCATTTTCACCGAAAACTGTTTTGATCGCCTCGGCTTCATACTGGTCATTAAGGTGTGTTGATGTTCCGTGGGCGTTTATGTAATCGATATCCTGCGGGGTGAGCCCCGCATTGTCGAGTGCAAGCTGCATTGTTTTGGCCATACCAATGCCACCGGGCCGCGGGGACATGATATTATATGATTCAGAGGTAAGCCCGGGTAATGCTACCATAGCATATTGCCTGGCGCCTCTTTTTGCCGCATGATCGACAGATTCTAAAATGAGCATCCCGCTGCCCTCACCCATAACAAATCCATCGCGGTTTTTATCAAAAGGTCTTGAGGCGGTTGCCATGTTTTCTATATCATCAGAAAGCGCCATAAGCGAACAGAAACCTTCAATATCCGGATAGGTGAGGACCGAGTCGGATGCACCGGTAATAACGATATCACACTGTCCGGAAAGAATAAGGTGCATGGCAGAACTGATTGCATAGGTGCCTGAAGAACAGGCGGTGCTGACAGTAAAGGAAGGGCCTTCGATTTTCCATTTCAGACTGATCCAGGCGGCTGCGCCACTTGCCATGTTTCTCAGAATACGGTTGGGATCAGGTTCAAGCGTTGTCGGAGCATAACCGGTGCCTGTACAACCGATAACTACTCCTATGCGTGTTTTATCGACTTCATCAAGTATGAATTCGGCATCTTCAAGCGCCATTTTTGCAGTTATAATGGCCATCATGGTGCTGCGGGTCATCTGACGCCGGTTGCGGGTTTTAATGTTCTCTTTAAACAGTTCCTCTGCCCCTTCAGGCAATTCAACGCCAAATGGTGATGAGAGCCCTTCTGGATCAAAAAGGGTAAATCGTTTAATGGGACATTCTCCTGCGAGTAATCCCTCCCACATGGTGGAAACATTTAGTCCTAACCCTGTCATGACCCCCAGGCCTGTTACCACAATGTCTTTCTTTTGCATGCTCATAGGCTTAAGTTATCCGGAACCGGAATTACTTCTTTTGTTTCAGGATCGGTAAAAGCGATATCGGTTTCAGCTTTTGCAATGAGGTCACTACCTCTCACAATTCGATATGCCAACGTGCACTTAAACGTTTCCGTTGATTTCAACGCAACCGAGACACTCAACTCATCGAGAAACCGTGCAGGTTTTTTAAAGGTCATTGCTATGGCGTAGAGAACCATTTCGCAATGTTTATTCTGAAAATCAAACCCCAGTTGTGAAAGGAACTGCACCCGTGCCCGTTCGAGATAGGCGACGAGTTTTGTATGGTGCACTATGTTATAGCTGTCTACGTCCTCAAACTGAACGGTCACAGGATACGTAACGGTTTTATTTTCTGCTGTATTCATAATGAGAAGAACTCAGAATATATGACATCCTATGTAAAAATGAAGTTAAAAATAATTATTACAATATATATATGAGTAGGAAAGAAGTCATTTTATTCATTAAAGAGAGATTAGTCTTATTGCTAACATCATAAAACAATCATAAAATTCTTTCTCTCTATTACTCCTAACGCAGATAAACTGCAAGTAAGTACCTTCACGAAATAATTTTCTGCCAAGAAATGGCAGAAAATTATTTCTAGGTACTAATCGAATTCTATCTATCATTCAGAAGTAGGAGTAAGATTATGAATAAAAACCGGTAAGAGAGAATTCAGTTGGTGATTATGCAAACATGAATTAAGTTAATTTACCGAGTTAAATAGTTCGGCAAAATTGCTTGTTACATCTTGTTCACATTGCCTCGTCAGGGTTTGCTGATTATTTATCCATCATTTACAGAAGACGAGGAA
>JAUVGS010000106.1 GCA_030593665.1 Chitinivibrionales bacterium
CGATCCATACCGACTTTGCGAAAGGATTTATTAAAGCGGAAGTATATACGTTGAAGGATCTCGAAGAGTACCGGAGTGAGGCTGCTCTGCGCGCGGCAGGAAAAATCAGCCAGGAGGGGCGGGATTATGTTGTTCATGAAGGAGATATTATTTTCTTTAAGTTTAATGTATAACAGTATGTTAAGCGGAGGGGCATGAAAATGACCATTCTGCTTCTACATAATGTTATCTGGGGGCTTGCGTATTCGGTTTCAGGGATAACTCAAGTTGAACAACAAGAGATATGAAAAACAAATTAATCTACTTCTGGCGATACTGGTTCTGGCAGATCGGAAGAATGTTTTGCCTGCTCTACATCCGTCCGAAATTCAATTTTAAACTTCATAAAGAATCCGATCCAATTCCGAAACCGCCTTTTATAATGGTCTCAAATCACGGCACCTTCTTTGATCCCTGGATTGTCGGGCATCTGAGCAGGTATCCCTTATCCATTATGAACAATGAAGAAGCTTTTAAAGCGCCACTCATACAACGCTGGTTCCTGAAACAGATTGGGACATTTCCAAAGAAAAAAGGCGCCTCAGATTACAAAGCCGTGAAAACAACGCTTAAAAAATTGAAACACGGCTATCCCATATTAATATTCCCTGAAGGGCAGACTTCCTGGGATGGTGAAACCCAGCCGGTGTTTCCCGGCGTTGAAAAGATTATCAAACTGACTCGTGCAAGCCTCGTTATGATGAATATTAAAGGGGATTTCCTCAGTAAACCCTGGTGGTCATATTATTACAGAAAGGGTCAGGTAAGGGTCACCTGTAAGGTATTAACTCCTGAGAAAGTTAAAGCCCTTTCAGAAAAAAAAATTTTAGAACTGCTTATCAGGCATATACGAAACAGTGATATAAAAGATGCACAAAATCAGCAGATCGTATTTAAAGGAGAAAATTATGCTGAAGGACTTGAGCATTTTGTCTGGATCTGCAGGACCTGCCATGCGGAAGACACCCTTGCCACGAAAGGGAATACTATTACCTGTTCTGCATGCGGCAGCCTCTGGCATATAGACGCCCACTGTAAATTGACGCCCGGAAATGAACAAAGCGCTGAAACCGGCGACCTTCATGATTGGGCCTCATGGCATAAACAGATAACAAAAGAAAAAATTGCCAAAACAGATGAAACAAATCTTCTGACAGCCAGTGACCATGTCACGCATTGCACCCTTGACAATAATGGCGCTTATATCGATTATGCAACCGGCTCTCTCACTCTGTCAAAAGAACGCCTCGCATTTAAAAGCCGTGATGAGCAACACTCCTTTGTATTACAGGTCAAAGACATTTCGAATTATGTCTATCAGCGCAAAGAACTCTTTGAATGCAGAACCGAATCTGAAACGTATACATTCAGGTTCCCTGGACACAGTCCTATGAAATGGGTATTCTATTTCAGGTATTTGAACAACTATGAAGCTTGTGAAAAGAGGGGGTATCTTTAATATCCCACCGGTTAATCGTCACGTTTTCCCGCGATAAAATCTTCAGTCATCCGGCATGCGACTTCATCGGTATATTGTACCGGCGGGTGTTTACAGAAATAGGCGGAAGGCGAATGCAGGACACCGCCCTTTCCCCTGTCAAGGGCTAGTTTACAACAGCGTATCGAATCTATCGCCACACCGGCTGAATTGGGAGAATCCTCAACCGACAGACGCAACTCAATATTCATCGGCATATCACCAAAAATCTTTCCTTCCATGCGCATGAAACACACCTTGTTATCTTTCTGCCAGGGCACATAATCCGACGGGCCGATATGGATATTTTCATCCTCCAGCCGCTGTGCGGCAACAGACTGCACCGCTTCTGTTTTTGATATGCGTTTTGATGACAGACGGTTCTGGTTAAGCATGTTGAGGAAATCGGTATTACCTCCGGTATTCAACTGATAGGTCCTCTCCAATTTCACACCCCGTTTTTTAAAAAGATCGGTCAGGACCCGATGGGTTATCGTCGCACCGAGCTGCGCTTTAATATCATCGCCGATAACAGGAATGTTCTTCTCTTCGAATTTTTTTGCCCAGTGCGGATCGCTGGCGATAAAGACGGGCATGTTGTTTACAAAGGCAACACCGGCTTCAAGCGCGCAGTCAGCATAAAATTTAACCGCCTCTTCACTTCCGACCGGGAGATAATTCACCATTATTTCAACGTTGGCACGCTGTAATTCCGCAACAACATCCTCTTTCACCGTTTCCGGTTCATCAGACAGCAGAAATGTTCTCTCCTCAGGATACTCTTTCATATGATCGGAACAGCCATCCAGGATCTTCCCCATTTTAACAACAACCCCTGCGGATGGCATGTCGTGACAGAAGACTTTGGTACAATTCGGTTTCTCAAAAATCGCCTGGTGGACATCTTTACCGACTTTTCTTCTGTCAATATCAAACGCGGTGACGACTTCAATATCCGAAGGGGTATATCCGCCAATATCCCAGTGCATAAGGCCAATCGCGTCAGGCCCCTGCCTGGTGCGATAGTATTCAACTCCCTGCAAAAGTGAACTCGCACAGTTCCCGACACCGATAACGGCAATTCTTACAGCATTCATTACGCGTATTCCCTTATAGATATATCCGTGTTGCCCCTGTAAGTACTCTTACTGTTTGTAACCATCACCAAAATCAGATTAACGATGGATACCATTATATTTCTCACTGTTACGAAACACCGGAGTGAAAGTTAGTAAAATAACGTAAAACACCCGCTCTCTACTACAATTATTTACAAGAATCATTTTTCTCGCCACGACAGCGTGTTTACTCTTCATCATTTCCGCGGGCACAATCAACAATCATCTGTATCTGATAGGAATCAACCGATAACCGCACTTGAACATACCACATCTTGTTCTTAATATTTTCCTTCGTCTCAACATCTCTATCTTCCCGCTCAATACACTGATTCAATTTTTTCAACGTAAGTGTCTGATCCCCTAACGCTGCCAACAACTGTTTTGACAGTTGCACTGTTGCCTGACTCATCGCCATCATTTTTGCTTCCATAAGGTCGGTGTTATGTGCATTACCCATTGAATATGCCGTGCCAAGATACTCGACCTCATCCGTATAGCTCTGTTCCTGTCCCCGCTGCTCAATATAATACCAGGTATGATTCTTATTAATTTTTACTGCCTTGCCATTATCCAGAGCGATGGAGACATTTTTTGTAAGTTCCTCCGATGCGTGTGACTGGAAATCCCAGGTATGGTCGCTATGTAATAACACAACATCGCCCTGTCCAATCTCAAGTATCATATCATTAGCAAACAGACCGGGTGCAAAAAGACACAGGAGTATAACCCCGGGAATGGTTAAAACCGGTGATTCTCTTTTCATAATAAACCCCTTTGCAAGGAAAGGTTATTGTGTTTCATGTTAATTAGCAGCAGTAGGGGCACAAAATTTTGTGCCCCTACTGCTGCTGAAACGTACTTCAATACAGTAAATTTTTTTTAAGTGCACTCATTATTGAAAAGCAAGCAGATACCCTTCTATAAACTCATCTATATTTCCATTCAGCACGGACTGGGCATCGGACGTCTCTATATTTGTCCGATGATCTTTTACCATGTTATAGGGATGCAGTACGTATGAACGTATCTGGTTTCCCCATTCAATTTTCTTTTTATCGGCAAGTTTTTCCTGACGTTCCTTTTCCTCCCGCTCTTTAAAAAACTGCCGTACCCGGGCTTTCAGCAGCCGCAGCGCTACTGCCTTGTTTTTCAACTGGGACCGTTCATTCTGGCACTGCACAACAATGTTGGTAGGTACATGGGTCATACGTACCGCCGAATCGGTTTTATTGACATGCTGGCCGCCGGCGCCACTGGCGCGATAGGTATCAACCCTGATATCATCCTCATTAATCTCAAATTCATCGGTTTCCTCGATGACGGGATAGGCATACACTGAGGCAAACGAGGTGTGGCGCCGCGCCTTTGAATCAAAGGGTGAAATCCGTACCAGTCTATGCACACCGCATTCAGCTTTAAGATGGCCATATACATAATCGCCTTCAACTTCCACGGTAACACTTTTAACACCTGCGACATCACCCGGCTGCAAATCATGAATACTATAGGTATATTCTCTCATTTCCATCCAGCGGCAATACATTCTGAAAAGCATATCACTCCAGTCATAGCTCTCTGTACCGCCGGCCCCGCTGTGAATAGTGAGTATCGCATTGGCGGCATCATCTTCTCCGCTCAATTTTCGGATAAATTCAATGTGGTTTATATCACGGGCAAGCTGTTCAACCTGTGGGATGAGTTCTCTCAGGGTAGATTCATCTTTTTCCTCAAGGGCCATCTCGTATAAACTGAATACATCTTCCGCTTCCTGATGCACCTTATCCAACGGCTCAATAATCCGTTTTAATCCTTTGATTTTTTTAAGTGTTTTTTTAGCTTCCGATGAATTACTCCAGAATTCCGGATCATGGGTCACTTTCTCAAGGACGGTTACCTCTTTGACTTTTTCATCAATGTCAAAGATACCTCCTGAGGTTCTCTGTACGATCTTTCAGTTTATGAATTTTCTCTACGCTGCCAAGTGACTCGTTCATACCTGCTTACTCCACAAATGATGAGACAGGTTTCCCTCTCTGTTATCAAAATATCATTCTGCAACGAATATTTATTCAATACGCTTTAAAATGATAATCATGCTACCTGTTATGCGTTTAAATATACATTATGAGAGTAAAAAGGTCTCGCTGTCCATGCATTAAATACTCACACTTTTACTCTGGCTACTATCAAGGAAGGCTTCGAACGACCAAATTGTCAAGCAGCTCCTGTCACCTTTTCCGGGAATTGGTGATTGTTCCTAAGAAAATATTCAAAGCTCATAACAGCATACCATTTTAACGTTTTCGCCTGATTCTAAATAAAACAAAGGCAGTAGGGGCACAAAATTTTGTGCCCCTACTGCCTTTTTAAACACCCGTATTTCCTTTTTATAAAATTTGCAGAACATCCTCTATGAAAACTCTTCACCAATTACCCGGACAAGTATTTTATCCAATTCCTCGATTTTATATGGTTTTTCTACTACTCCGCTGAATCCAAATTCCCGGCAATCAGACATGACAGAATCATTCGGAAAACCGCTCGAAACAATACCTTTGACGCCTGGATCTATAGCAAGCAGTTCTTTCATGGCTTTTGTACCGCCCATGCCTTCAGGGATATTAAGATCCATAACAACTGCGTCAAACGGGGATTCTTCCTGTAGTGCTTTTTTATATAATGCAATTGCCTGTTTGCCATCCCCGCAGGTTTCCACTTTATAGCCAAGATTTTCAAGGAGGCCCCGCACAGCGGTCCTGATTACCTCATCGTCATCCATTAAGAGTATCTTTGCTTTTCGATTGTGGGGTGCATCATTGCTCATGTTCCACGTCCTCCTCCTCTTCCTTTTCTACACATGCCGGTAAATATATAATGACTGTAGTTCCCTTTCCTTCGTGTTATGTATTTCTCCTATTTTATATTACACGCTATTATTGTATCATTTAAGAACAAATTTGTCAAAACATTCAAAATGACAGAGCCTCTTGCGCAATACTGCATCGGGTGTTATTTTGGATTACCGGAAAATCATTTTAATAAAAGTTATAGACTATTCAACACGCTTTTAGTGATACAGAATCTATATTTTTATATAAACGTTCACAGGTTCAGAGTTCAGGGTTGAAATCAAAAATCTCGTGTCCTCCAAAGCTTTATTGAAGGGAGGAACCCTGAACCTGTGAACGCTTACTATTTTAAAAACACTTAATATTCAACCATTAAACCCGTACTAATGTATATGCCTCAAAAAAAAGTTCTTATTATAATACCTACATATAACGAACGTGAAAATATCGTTCTTATCATCCCGGAAATCCGGAAAAAACTTCCTGATGTTCACATTCTCGTAGTTGATGACTCATCACCCGACGGTACATCACAGTGTGTTAAGGATTTATCCCAATCCCTTGATAATATTTTTATTTTGGATCGTGAAAAAAAGGAGGGGCTGGGCAAGGCATATATCAGTGGATTTAAATGGGCATTGAAACGCGAGTACGAACTAATATTTGAGATGGATGCGGATTTTTCTCATAATCCTGAATATCTTCCTGAATTTATTAAAGAAGCTGAAACTGCTGATTTGGTTATCGGATCTCGCTATATATCCGGTGTTAATGTGGTTAATTGGCCAATGCACAGACTCCTTTTAAGTTATTTTGCAAATTACGGTACGCGTATTGTCGTGGGTATTCCGGTTAAAGATTGTACAGCCGGATTTAAATGTTTTAGGAGCAATGTGCTACGAAGTATAAATTTGAATAAAATCGGATCATCCGGATATTCATTCCAGGTAGAAATGAACTATCACGTATGGAAAAACGGTTTTAAAATAAAAGAGATACCGATTGTTTTTACTGACAGAAAACTTGGGGAATCCAAGATGGCTACTAAAATTATAAGAGAAGCCTTTATTCTTTTATGGAAGCTCCGTCTCATGTCCATTTTCTCAAGCAGGAAAAAATAATTGTCTACACAAAACAGTAGACCACTCATTTCAATCATTATTGTCAACTATAAAGTACCGCATGAAATCTGTCAGTTGCTACGCTCCCTTCAAGAGGCGGATTTCTATGACAAGACAGAGATTATAATCGTTGATAATGCCTCAGGCGATGACTCACAAAAGATTATATCCGATGCATGTTCCACGGTCACCTGGATAGCCCTGAAAAACAATATCGGCTTTGGAAAAGCCTGCAATGTCGGCTCTCAGAGTGCTTTGGGTACTTATATTCTTTTTATAAATCCCGATACGCTTATCTCCCGGAACACCCTTCGGGTCTCTGTTGAATTTCTTGAATCCCATCCTGATGTGGGAATTATGGGACCCAAGATTATCAAACCGGACGGATCGTTTCAACCACATTGCCGAAGGAGTTTTCCTACACCGTTTAATGCGTTTGCCCACTTCTCGGGCCTGAGCAAGCTGTTTCCCGGGAACGCGCGGTTCTGCCAGTATAAATTAACCCATATCAACCCT
>JAUVGS010000055.1 GCA_030593665.1 Chitinivibrionales bacterium
ATCCTCGGCAAACCGCATCCAGACACGGAAATAGAGCTGGTCAAAGCTGCGCATGGAACAGCCGACTTTCTGTTCGCCGTTGCATGCGCGCCAGTCAAGGCTCCCGCCCTGATAGCCCGATCCCGGATCAGCAGGCATATATGCAGCCCAGGTGCCATTGTGCGCATGGGCTGATGAAAGGGTTACCCGTCCACGGTCGTCAGATCCCGCACCGCCCAGAAAATCTGATGAGTCAAACCAGGTGTCGAAATCTCCGGCGCCATATTCAAAATCCTCGCACAAAAGCCACGCAGAATCAAGGTTGTCGCATTCACCGGCAATTAAGCTCCATACTCCCCAAAAAACAATAACCGCTGTCTTAATCATTTAAATCCCCTTTTTCATTGCCGGAATAGTCGAAATTACCCATGTGATTTCTTTACTACAAGCTATACTATAATAATATACTCTCGTGTAGCATTCATACTATCACTTCTTTACAAAAATATGCAGTACCGCATGAAAAGTGATCCGGATAAAACCGATTACAAACACGCCCGCATTATTGCTGAAATCAGGACTATATACCTGCTGAGTCATGTTTTAAAAACAGAAATATGTATACCTTTTTTGTTCGATAGTACCCGGTGATTACTTTTCCTGAAAGAATTTTTACACCTTTGCAACATTTTTTTAGTATATTAAGTATATATGAAAGCATGTTAAGTTTATGTTAACTCCGATAAAGATTTCTTTCTTTCCGGTGTGCTGTTTCAAATCCGATTAAGGAGATCGTATGAAAAAATTGTATGGGTGTATTTTTATTCTATTGTTCTTTCTTTCCGGCATAACATTCGGGCAAACATTAACCATACTGGCAAAAACAGAATCTTACGGTGGTACTCATGCACCATTAAGTGCTGCGGTAATATGGATTCAGACCCCGGATGGTGAATATATTGCCACGCCTCAGGCATGGGGTTTAAATACAAGCTATATGTTAAAAACATGGAGAGATGTGACCGGATTGGGAGAATTCGGCTGGTTTGACGGCGTTACTGCTGCAACACGCCAGGATCATGACACAACTCTGGTTGTAACCTGGGATTGTAAAAACAGTTCCGGAACAGTCGTTGAACAGGGTGCCTATGAATTCTGGGTTGAAATGTCAGAAAGTGATTTCTATTGGAAGGTCGGTGATATCTATCACGGTAAAAGTACTAAAGGTACCATTCAACTTGATCCGGAAAATGATACAGATCCTGTAATCGTTGAGGGAACAACAGTACCCGAAATTTCTCAAATCACTGCCAAATACTATCCGAAGGGATCCGGTATAAATTTTCATAATCAGGGCAACACACTCGGTGAAGGCATAACATTTCAATCGAACAATGTCTCCGGTCAGATAACGATACATCTGGGGAGATTTACTCCGTATGGAGGGTTTCTGCGCATTTATAACACTGCCGGCAGTCTTATAAAATCAATCTCCTGTATACCTCACACACCATCTGTTTTCTGGAATAGAAGAGACGAAACAGGGTGCCCGGTTGCATCCGGTGTCTATTTTGTCGAGGCACGCTTTCAAAATGTGAATAATAAATATCCGGTGTTTTCTGTTTCTCTCTTCTGATAATTAACAGTATCCGGAAAGGAGGCGGATGTAAACAGCAGTACGGCAATTCAAATCCGGCAGGGGATTTTGGGGGCGCGGTTGTCAATTGTATCAATAGGAGTAACTTTTTATTAAAGGAGGCGTACCATGAAGTATGCAAAAACAGTATGCGCTCTGTTGCTGGTTATCGGTATAAGCATACCGTATGCGCAGAGTGTGGGGCAAACAGCGCCCGACTTTTCAATCTATCAGTACAAAGACAAGACCTTTGACACAGACAGCATTTATAAGAAAAAGGTATTGTGCATTATTTTTGGCAGTATCACCTGACCACCTTTCTGTAATGCAGGTCAAGCAGCGTCGCTGCGAGAAGAAATTTACGAGAAATACAAAGATCATCCTCAATTTGCCATGTATGATATCTATCACTGGGAAGCGCACCCGAGTTCACAATATCCTGAACCAAAAACACTGGAAAAAAGAATTCAACACTATGAGGCTTATGTACAGAAGTATAGCACATCAGTGCCGGGACTGGTTGATGATGGCAATTGCAGTGTGTCCAGGCAGAAATGGAGCGCCAGGTGGACAACGATCTTTCTGGTCGGCCTCGATGGTAAGATTGTCATTCGTGATGACTTTACCGGGACATGGCCGGAATCAAACTGGGTGGAAAAGGCATATCCAAAACTTGACAAGAAAATAGGTGAACTTTTGCCTAATGATACGGATCCACCGAATGTAACGGTTACAGAACCGACAAGCGGTGAATTTGTACAAATTGGCAACAGTTACTCGATTAAATGGGATGCTACTGATATTAGTGGTATAAAATCACGAGCTATTTACTATACATCCGATGGTTCATCATGGACTAAAATCGATAGTGCTGACGGCAATACCGGCTCATTTGTATGGACAGTACCAAATGTAACATCAGAGGATTGTAAAATCAGAGTAAATGCATACGATCCATTTGGAAACAAAGGAACGGGTGAATCTGATGATTTTCAAATCGGTGCGACGGGAATAGTCATCGATTTCAATGGTACTTTGCCGAACACGGTGTCCTGTGTCCATACAAACGGATTAGTATTTCTCACGGTCCCGGACCAGATCAATTATGCTCTTGACATTTTCAATTCGACGGGAAGATGCGTTATTTCTGAAAATGGGTATAATGCGGTGACCTATAATTTGTCGAACATGTTGACATCCGGACACTATGTGATCAAAGTAACATCGCAGAATAAAAATTATATGCGACCTATTGTTATTAATAAGTAAGATACGACGGGAACGTTCGCATTTTTTCAGACCCGAACCAGGATGAACCGCTATGGTCTGGCAAAGCGGGGGATAAGTTCTCAGCGAAGCTGGACTATAAGCCTTCATAAAAAAAGGCATGCACCGGAGTGCATGCCTTTTTACATAATAATCATATCACCTCAGACTGTGACATTATTTTTAACAGTATGTGCCCATAAGATTTTTATACTATCGACAACTTCAGGATTTACCATATATTGAGGTTGATTCCCGCTGTAAAACATTATTATTTGTTCAACTGCCGCAAGGTTCATTTCATTAATAGAATCATAGGTTAAGAATGCCGTATGCGGGGAAAGAATTGTTTTGTCGAGTTCAATCAATGGTGAATCGGTGGGTGGCTCCTTTTCAAAAACATCAATTCCGGCACCTGCGATAACACCATTTTCAAGCGCCTCACATAAATCCGATTCCTTCACAATAGCCCCGCGTGCCGTATTGATTAACAGGGCCGTCGGCTTCATCAGTGCAAGCGCCTTTTTGTCAATCATTCCAATCGTATTCTTGTTTAACGGTAAATGAAGGGTTACAATATCTGAAACCTCGAGCAATTGTTCAAGGGTAAGGCGTTTAATATTGTACTCTTGCGCGAATTCTTCAGGCCAGACAGTGTCATATCCCACGATATTCATCTGGAAACCTTTTGCCCGCAACGCCACATTCTGACCAATAGCCCCCAGCCCAACTATTCCGATAGTTTTTTGCCATATCTCATAACTGAGAATCTGGGCATGCTCCCAGCGTTTTTCACGAAGACTCCGATCACAATACACAATTCTTCGCGCGATACCCAGTATTAATGCAAAGGTATGATCCGCAACAGCCTGTTTATTTTTCCCCGGCGTATTACATACCAGGACAGTGTGGTCTGTAGCTGCCGCAATATCAATATTATCCAGGCCCGCCCCAATCTTGGCAATTATTTTTAACTGCGACCCTGTTTCCAGCAATTCCTTATCAACATGAAGTTCATTTCCGCATATTAATACGTTTGCTGATTTTAGTGCGGTAATAAAATCCTGATTATCACTACCTGATCCCCTCATATCAGTGATTATAAAACCCTCTTTTCCCAGATGCTCCATGGGGGTATTATTAAAAACACAAAAGGGTTTGGCTTCGATTAATATATTGATTTTGTCCATTTTTTAAATACTCTGGTTAAATGTTTTAACTTGTGATGTAATTGCAAAAGTCGTCTTTGGGATCCCCAATGCAGATAAACTGCGTTAGAATACTGATTTTCGTGATTCTTTAAGAATGACCCTCACATATAATATACTATTTAATAACACCTTTTTCACTAAAATATTTTATTAAATTCGGAAAAATATTTATGAATCCTCTTGATATTTTGGGATATGGGATGTTCAGCCTCATTAAATTTGTTTTTTAACTTATTTAAACTTATTTTATATGATTCGGTTTGCGGGCTTTATAGGGTTTTTATAGGGTATTATCAGCCATCCAGGAATTTAAAAATATAATAATTCGTAGCCGTTCACGGCTTGAAATTTATTGGTCAGGCTTTTAAGTAGGCGTACCAATAACTACTTTGTGGTGGAAATTGGGGAAATCATGAGTGACATGTTTTAGTTTCAAATATTGTATTGAGAGTTATCCTCAAATGGTCTATATTTAACAGTAACGAAGTATACATAAAATGACAGCAGGAGGTATCAATGACTAATGGAGACTCAATGTTTCCAAGAGCCAGGATTCCCTATGGAACCTGGGGCAGTAGTTATTTTCCGGCCTGGCAGACTTCGGCACTTGCGGAAGTCAATATTGGTCAGTTTGCCGGTGAAGCTATGAACAGGATTCTTGGGAAAAGGAAAGTGTCAACTAGTTTACTGGAATACCTTATCATAGGCTCCACCGTTCCATGGCACTGGAAATTTTGGACAGCACCGCTTGTATCGGCGTGCATGGGGCATCGTTTGCCGGGATACCAGATGGAGCAGGCATGCGCCACAGGATTACAGGCAATACTGCTTGCCGGAAATGAAATACAAAACGGCGCGTATGATGTTGTCGGAGCACTGACCTTTGACCGGACCAGTGATTCACCGGTCGGCGTTTTCCCCGAGCGCCGTGCCCACCAACGGACATTCGCACTTGGTGATGTCTGGGATAACTTCGGCTTTGACCCGGCTACCGGAAAAGCCATGATAGATACTGCCGGAAATGCAGCGCGAAAATATAAAATTGACAGGAAGGAAGCTGACGAACTGGCGCATTACCGCCATCAACAGTACTTCGAAGCCAAAGCCTCCGGTTTCCTTGACCGGGTGCTGGTACCGTTTGAATTACTGAATAACCAGGGACGCTTTTTAGGTAACGTTGACGATGATTACGGGGTCCGCCAGTTGAATCTTGACGATATGCATCAGATGCGAGAGTTTGACACCTGCGTTACCAGCGGGACCCAGACCCACGCATCGGACGGTATGGCCTGCCTGCTGGTTACCACAAAAGAACGGGCACCGGAAATAAGCACCCGGCCGGAAATCGATATTCAGTTTGTCGCCAAAGTGGAAGTTCGGACATTACCGGTACTGATGCCCGAAGCGCCGACCCTTGCCGTTCAGAAACTATTACAGAGAACCGGCCAGAAAATAGATGACATGGTTGTTGTCAAGGATCACAATCCTTTTGCGGTCAACGATGCAATCTTTTCTCAAGTTACCGGGTATGACTGGCATAAGATGAATAACACCGGAAGCCCCCTGGTCTGGGGACACCCCCAGGGGCCGACCCTCACCAGAGTGACCATTGAAGCCCTCGAGGAAGCAGTGGATCTGGGTGGCGGATATGTACTGGTTTTCGACTGCGCTGCCGGAGACGTTGGTATTGCAGCAATACTGAAAGTTTCTGAAAGGAGACCCTAGATTATGGCAAACACAATGAGACAGTCAACTCTCCAGACACTGGGGTTGGGAACAGTTCTTGACCTGTTTAAAAATGGACAGTTACCCGCAAACACCGCTGAACTGGTGGATCAGGTTTTTGGTACAACAGGTAATCGTGGTGCGCTGGTAATATCGGGAGCCAATGGTATCGTCGGTGCCGGTAAAACCATGCAGCTCGGCTCACGGTTGCAGCCCTATGATGTGCCGGTTGTTGCGCTCGATTTTCCCGGGGTTCCCGATGGCCTCGGCAAGCAGTATCCGGGACTGGTACAGGCCTTTGGTAAGGATGGCGCAAATAAAATCATGAGTGATGTTATTCATTTACATTATGATGGACACGCCCTGCCTTCATCCTTGAAAAAATATCAGCCGAGATTCCTTCTTGAAGCTATTCCCGAAATTCTCGAGATAAAAAAATCTCACTATGAGATGTTCAGGTCAACCTTCCCAAAGATAGAGATACGCTCAGTCACTTCCGGTTTCCCACGTTCTCAACTGGGAGTTGGAATTGCCCATCCGGCTTTCCCCCATGAAATAAACAAAATGTATGAAATAGTGGAACCGGAACCATCAAAAATCACTCAGCTACTCTGGGCTATGGGACTGCTTCCGGTTCCGGTAAGCGATAACTGGTCATTCGTTCTGGACGTGTTGTTCACCGGATTGTTTCTTACCGGTCTTCGCTACCATCGGTCAAACAACATGCCTTTCTGGAAAATCGACAAGTTTATACGCAAGCATATGGGGCCGAATCCGTTCCGCGCCCATGATGCGATTGGTGCAAAGGGATCCAATTTCCTGACCTGGTCATGTCTCAATGATCTGAATGAGCACTACGGGGAGGTATTCAAACCGACCCCTGAGCTTGAGGAACATAAAGAAAGCGGGCAGGAATGGTATCCCATGAACCATTTCCGGCCCCTGGTCGATTGGAAACTTGACCCGGAAGAAGAGAACGAATTTAAAACATGGGTATACGGCGGACTGATTCATATGACCAGTCTGATGCTCCATGAAAAGCGGGCGCACCTATCCCACATGAACTCGATTGGCGAAATATGTGCGCAATTCCGTATGGGCATTCTGGCGGTTATTCGCAGCCTCGGTGCGGATGCAGCATTAAAACTGGTTAACGGCTATCACACGCTGCATCCTGAAGCGGCGAAGAGCGCGTGGCACCCCGAGGTGTTCGAGCAGATCGATAGCCCTCACTGGCAGCAGCTCTATGTCAATGCTGAACATGACGGCACTGTCGGTATCATCACCATTGGCCGCGAAAGCTATAATCACGATGTCAATGATGAATTGAACCGGGCTATCGACTGGTTGAAAGCTACGGGGATCGAACGGGTAATCATCACGGGTGACTTTCATCTGTCAACCCAGTTGGTCGGCGCCGACACCTCTGATTTCTTCCCCGGCCTTGAAAATGAGGAAGCCGGTTTCGATATCTCAAAGAACTGGTCAATAACAGCCAGACGCCTGCACAATGAATTCAAGGTTTCGGTCGGCTTTATTAATGGCAAACGCTGTATGGGTGGATGCCTTGAACTGCTCTTGCACTGTCACTACCTGATTTCTCATGATACTGCGGATCTGGGAATGCCGGAGGTAACCCTGCCGGTGGTTCCCGGTATGGAAGGCTGCCATTGGCCATTCAGGAAGACCGATACCGAGGGGCATAAAAAGCTCCTGAAACTACTGTTGGAAGGTAAAACGTGCAAAGCCACGGATACGGTCGGCTGGCTGACTGACTATGCCGGCTCTATGGAAGATTCGCTTCAGAAAGCCTGGAGTATTGCCAGCGATGGCGACCACGGTTTGCTGTTGCGTAAACTTGAAGAGGGTGCGGTAACGGGCATACCTGCCAATGTCAGCGGCATTTCTGAAACGGATAAGCCCGCTACCCAAGCTGCCCGGCAGGCGATTATCAAAACTGTCCAGGATTCCTGCGGTGCCACCATTGCAGAATCGCTGGATGTTCAGTCAAAACATTCTGCCGGATTTATGGTCGGTAAGTATTGTAATAAGGGTGCAATCGGGACTGAGTATAAAAAGACGATGTTTGTTTGAGATTAGATAGTATGTATTTAAATCGGTTATGTCGAGTAGAAAAAGGTGGTTTAAGGGATAAATAAAGGCGATATTTAAAGCTAGTAACTTAATTGACAATGAGTTACTATGGTTCGACCCTAATTCATAATTTATAACACAATTATAAGAATCTAAAAAGACAGCTATTATCCCGAAAAAAGAAGAAATCGCCGCTCGTATTATTACGCTTCGTGGTAAAAAAGTAATGTTATTATCAAATCACCGAAAAGTCTTTGGCAATGGCAAACTTGGTCTGTTGTTTTTTGTGATTTCTGCGATTAAGAAAAGCCCTTGATGCTATTATATTTGTACACAGGAATTATGTTTCAGTAAGTTATTTTGAAAATTGATAGGAAGGCTTGATTCCAAGTTTTTTATTTTCTTCTACTGCTTTCTGAACAGCTTTGTTAGCAATGCGCCTATTTTCAGCAAATTGACGTAATGCCTTCCCGCTGAAATCAGTAATTTTTCCTAATTTTTGCTTTCTCATTATACATTTTCCTTAAATTTATTAAAATAGTCATTATCAATTATTAAATAATTATCTCCCTCATCAAAGGCAACTTCAATAGGTTTATCTTTTCCATAGTGTCAACGTACGTTTTGATAGTACGCTCCGACTTATCCTGCACTTTAAGTGCCTTCACAAATTCATCACGAAGACGGGGACGGGATTGTTTCTTTTGTTGTGATATAAAAACCTCCTGTGAAAAAATGATAGATAAATGGTAACCATTCAC
>JAUVGS010000362.1 GCA_030593665.1 Chitinivibrionales bacterium
ATTCAGTGAGGCACAATACTCTTTCACCAGGGAATTTACCAGTAATGATATTCTCGGTATTGATGGTAACGGCCGCGCCCTTGCGATGGTTACCTCTAAAGGGTTCAATTATACGGCGGATATTACCCAGCCGAAGATAGAGTGGCAGGGGTACCTTGGTGTTCAGTCGATTTCCCTGACAATCGACATCCATGGTGTGTTGATATTCGACAACCGTAGTGCATTGACAATCGGCAGCAATAATGCATTGGTGTGCCTTCAACCGAAATCCGACTATAGCAATGAACTGTTTGTCTATACGTTTCCCAGCACTTTTCAACAAGTGCAGTTGCAATATAAAACGAATTTGTTTATTGATTCTTTCGGCACTGATATACGTTTTTTCTTTTGGGGATATAATGTTGAGTGGTTTAACGGCTCGTTCTGGGTAGCCTGCCTTGATGGCGGGCTGGTGCAGGTTACGCCGCCAGTAAATACCACTGCTATTTATTACCCCGGAAGGGACAGCACTGCCTATACATTCGAAACATTTCTCCCGGACAGTTTCCCTCTTTTTCCGGATACCTCTTCTGCAAGGGCTATGGCTGTTGCTGCTGATAGTAATTTAATCTGGCTTGCCTGCCCGCAGGCCCTCTGGTCATTCGATCCGTCCGATACGACGTGGACAAGGATTAATGATTCCGTGTTGGGAGTGGAGGAATATTTTGATATCAGTGTCCGGCCTCGCAACGATTCTACAACGATAATCTATGCCATTTTTACCAAGAAAACCGGTGCAATAACCGACACCTGTTTGTATACCTATAATTCCTTTACCGACCGCTGGCACAATTTTATTTCAACAGCCGGCATGACACTGCAAACAATTGCGTTGGGTGAAAAGGATTACGTGTATGTGCTTGACACGAAAGAGAATGAGATCCGGCTGTACCGGGATACCCTGCCGGACTCGACCCTCGCGATGGGTACACCGTATGGGGAGCTTGTAATGATACAGGGCGAAAAAGCCGATTTCCAGGGGCGTATTACCAAACCGGGTGAAATCGGAATCAGTTCTATTACTCTTTCTGATATTCACTATGCAGCGTATGGCAGTGATACGCTTTTTCAAATAGCAACGGACAAAGGGCTACTCTATTCGAACGATGAGCATTATGATGAAGAAAAGAACGTCCCTTTCTCCTTTGAATACCGCAGTGTAACGTTGTCAGACGACCTTGAGAAGACCTATGCCGTCCCGGGGATAATGAATAATTATCATCCCGAAACGGTTTTCGCCTATAACCTTAAAGAAAATGATTATGTGACTATTGACATATTCGATTACAACATGGATCATGTGGTAAGAATTATTGATATGGCAAACTCTTTTCGGTATGCAGGAAAGAATAGAACCAACGGACGCAGTACGGTACCGCGTTATGACCGGTGGAATGGGACGGTGGATAATGGCTCCGGAAGAGTGGTACCTCCGGGAGTTTACTTTTACCGAATTAAGACGGAAAAGGGAAAACGGGCTTTTGGTAAAGTTATCGTGGCAAAAAGTAACCTGTAATATTATACTTCTTTTAGGAGTATTATTCTGTGTACAGTCGGTTTCTGCGCTGGGGCTGGGCTGGTACGGCGGAGCCTATCTGCGTGAGCCGGTAGGTGCCACGGCGTTTGGTATCGGCGGTGCCCAAACGGCCTCTCCTGAATATCTCTGTTCCTGGTGGAATCCGGCAGCGCTGGCAACGCTCAGAAAGAAAAATCTGGCGTTGGGACTCGGCTATCGTCCGCTGGGGCGTACCGAGGGATATCTCTCCTTTGAATTCCCTGTTCCACCCCGTGTCGGCATGGGCCTGTCTGTGTTATACCGGGGTATCCTTGCTATAAAGGACCTCGTTGACGAGCAGGAATACCCGCTCGATGACTGCGCATACTCGACATTTACATTTAAAATAGGCCTCAGTTATCTTATTAAAAGGAATATCCAGGCGGGAGTAAACCTGTCAATTTTTCACCAGAGTCTGCCTACCGATTATACCGACCAGGGTGATATTATATATTCCTCGGCTACGAAAATCGGTGGTATTGATATTGGTGTCCGGTATGTGCCTTTGAAAAAGTTGGTATATGGGTTGGTGTTAAAAAATATCCTGGCAAGTTTTGACTGGGAATTCACGAATCAGGCGGAAATGCTCAATGTAGCGATGAACGATACACTGCCCGCGACGTTGACCCTCGGCCAGCAGTATACGGGAGCGCTTCGGGGAAAACCGTTTATTTGGACCTGTGATCTTGTCGGGTATATTTTTAATGGGAATTTTAAAGGGTTGGAACATAAGCACCTGGTGATCAATAACGGTTTCGAATGGCAACGCTGGAAGATTTTTTATATTCGTGCAGGTATTCGTGATATTATATTAAACCGGGACATTTTTGCCAACAGTGGCAGATACAAAGACCACTTTTCTCTGGCGGGAAGTCTCGGTTTTCAGTTAGACCTTTCCAAGGCATTAAAAGGAAGGGATGTGAAATTAAACTATGGCATTTCGAATGATAAAGTATGGGCAGGCCTGGATCAACAGCTTGATTTTATTGTGTTATTCTGATTAAGTCAACCATTTGGACGTGTGTATGTACAGCAATGTATACTATAAATTTTTTCCACTGGTTTGCATCGGTATTGTTCTCTTTGCCGGCAATGTGACCGCAGAGGATGTTTCGAAGGATGCAGCCAATACCGGGTTCCACCTTCTTGAAGAGCCGGTAGATCCTTATGCTATTGCCATGGGATATGCCGGAACCGCCCTGGCGACAAAGGGATTTTCGTATTATAACCCGGCGCTTCCTTTTCTGGTCGGCAGAACCTATCTCTCTGCTGAGTATGGCACGCATCCCAAGGGTGATTTAAAACATACACAACTTGAGGCGGTAATTAAACTTACGCGATGGTTTGTCGGCCTCAGTTTACATAGTGAAACAATTGAGGATATTTATGAAACCAATTACTGGGGGTGGCTGCCCTTTTATAACACGCCGTTTACGGCTCAGTTCACCAATATCTCACTGACCATCGGTTTCAGCCAATGGGAGGATTTTGCTTTTGCGGTAAATGTAAACGGGATGCAGGATAGAATCTATGATGCCTATGCTTATGCCTTTTCTTTCAGTGCCGGAGCCGTATACAGTCCCATTCCGGACAAACTCAC
Organism: Chitinivibrionales bacterium; assembly: GCA_030593665.1. The sequence continues at coordinate 3,195 of JAUVGS010000362.1, forward strand.
TCTGGGATTGTCGCTGCTAAATCTCGGCACATCAACGCCTATGCTGGGAGATGATTCCGGCGGTGACTGGGGGG
>JAUVGS010000092.1 GCA_030593665.1 Chitinivibrionales bacterium
TACTCAGGTGGTGTAACATTCTTAGCGTCATTGCGAGCGCAGCGAAGCAATCTCATCTTTTCGAATGCAGGAGATTGCTTCGCTGCGCTCGCAATGACGTTTTATACGAAGAATACCTGAGTAGTTACGATTAAAACGTAAATCTTTCAGGAGGAATAATACATAAGGAATACCATCTTATTTCTCAGGCAGATACTCACCCAGTTTATTGCACACTGAATGCAGCAAATGAATATCATTGTTTCCGAGTAATCCCAATCGCTCCATTACCCGATTGTGAATAAGAGGCTTTACTTTCACCGATTTCATGAGCCGATTGATTATCTTTTTAAGGTTGCGGAATTGCATCGCATCAGCAGGTTTGGCTTTGGTTTTCTTTCCCTCCAAAACAAGCGGAGACAAGGTGTACGTATAGAGCATCACTGTTTGCGCCAGATTGAGAGACGGGTACTTTGTTTTCATGGGAATAGTGGAGATAATATCACATAGTTTTAATTCTCTGTTATTCAATCCTCTGCTTTCCCGTCCAAAAACAAGTGCAACATTGGCGATTGATTTCGCTTTTCTTTGAATGATATCCGGAATATCACTAATCAGATGGTAATCATTTTTAGCCATCCTCTGTTTAGCGGTAGTACCAATTATAAAATCACAATCATGAAGCGCGTCTTCCGGAGAAGAAAAAATTGTTGCTTTCTTTAAAACATCAACGGACCCGTGAGCAAGCATCTGGGCTTTATCACTCAGATAGTCGCAGGGATTAACCAGTCTCAGGGACTTAAAACCCATGGTCTTGACGGCACGCGCTGCCGCACCGACATTCTCCGGAACAAAGGGTTCGACAAGAATATAATGGATTTGCATAAATATTACTTTGGAAGGGAATGTTTCGCTTATTCGCTTAGTCCGGCTTTAATAACAGGATTACCTTTTTAAATATCGTTTCAGCCAGCTCATCAACCGTACTCATCTCAGAAGCTACCGTTATCGCATCAATATCTTTCTCTTTCGCCTCCCAATCGGTTTTCGCGGTGGTGACCATAATAATCTTTTCCCGCTCCCGCTGCTCTAACTTGTCATAAAACTGTCTGCTGTGGATATTCAGGTGCCAGGCGCGTACTTCATTAATAATTATAATCGCATCATACTCTTTACTTGCTTTTTTCTTGAGAGTCTTTATATCAACACACTCGACATCCAGGTTCTGCTCCTTTAGCAGCTTTTTAGTTTGCAGTGCAACGGCATGTTTAAAGTCACTTTCCTGTCTGGCAATGAGGACTCTCCCCATTGGTTCTGTGTCCCCTTCAGCCGACTTATCGTCTTCAGCCTTTTGTGCGGTATCCGGCTTTAGAGAATCTTCCGGTTGCTCCGCGACTTCCACCAGTCCCGTATCTTTTGTCTGCCCTGTCACTTCCGGTGGTTTCGGGGCTTTCCGCAGCTCCGTGGTTTCAAGAGAGTCCTGCGAAAAGGCATAACCGACTATCAGTAGTACCAGTGATAAAACAATTCTTACCATGAAGTTTTTTTTGGGTTGGATCATTTCACTTTCCTCCTGTCAATTATCTTTATCTTTTTCTTACTGTCCCCCCGATATGAATTGATTGTGGCAACATTGGAAACAAGTACCGGAATAGTCACCCGCACCTTTGCCCGTAGATGGGTTGAAAGGTTCTCCAGCATTGATGGCTGGATCGCGACATGAAGGGTTATACGATCAGAAAAGGACCCATCTCCCTTAAGAATAATAACATAGTCTTCAACATACTCCAATTCGTCAAGAGCATTGGTAATGGTCAGAGGGTAGATCGTAGTACCATCCAGTTTTATCATCCGGGACTTCTGTGTGGCCATCGGGCCGATTCTATCTGAATTTCTGCCACAGCCGCACCCGCCGGGTAACGTGAATGTCATAGTACCGGTCCGGTACCGAAGAAGCGGCACACCTTCAACGCCGAGCGGTGTACCGACCAGTTCGCCAGGCATTCCGTCAGGCACCGACTTTCCATTCTCATCCACAATTTCAGTATATATTAACTCCGGATGTGCATGATTGCCGTTCTGTTCAACACATTCACAATAGGCCACGGACAATTCCATGACACCATAGGCACTATATGTCTGTGCGCCAAAAAATTCCTGTAGCTTCTGCCCGACACTATTCAACTCAAGTGATTCATTGCGCAGACTCTCTCCGACACAAAAAATTTTCTGAACTGATGAAGCCTGCGTATCAAAACCGGATTCTATCAATTGCTGAGCAAACTTTTTAAGATACGATGGAACACCAACAAGCACAGTGGGCTTTAATAATTCCAGGTAATGTTTCTGCAAATCACACGGCAATTCCCCAATTCGTGTTGTATTAACACCAAGGGTCGTTAAACCACGGTAATAAGCCATACCGGTAATAAAGAGGCGGTCAAGGCTAATCAATATCTGCGCCCTGTCTTCCGGTATTACGCCTGCGGCATTTAATGAGAGGGCTTCATTAAAAGCAAGACGGTCAAGATCACTTTTTGTCATATAGTAAATCAGTTGCATTCCCGTTGAGCCGCTTGTCACAACCGTTTCTACGACTTCACTCTCCGAAACCGCTCTGAACTGTTCTATATGCTCAACCAGTGTTTCCCTCTCGGTAAGGGGTAATTGCGCAATAGCTTCAAGTGAAGTAATATCAGATGGTTCAACAGAGGCCAGTTGTTCCCGGTAATAGGGCGAAACCTCTTTGAGATGTTCGACATGGTTTCGCAGGGCTTTGATAGAACGTGCCGCTATCTCATCCTTTGATAAAAATTCCCACGAAAGTTCAGGCTTAAAAACCAATGATTATACCTCCGGTAGTAAAAAATGGTATCTGGGAAATGGGCAACCTGTTACCATTCTTGTCTGAATACAGGTAAAGCCAGAGATTATCCCTGTCGTAAACATTCTGAATATCAATATAGTAAATCAGTTGGAGAAATCCAAAGCCATACCTGCGTTCAAAGCGGATATCCAGACGATGATATGGTTTAAGCCGGGTATTATTAAGAGATGCACCGGTATCAATATACCATCGTTTATATCGGCTGCTGAAATGCTGTTTCGTAGAGGGGCGTCCATCAAGGTAGCGCCATTTTGCGGAAAGTTCAATCCTGTCAGCGAGAGGCATGAACGGATGCAGTATTTTAAACCAAAGCTTATCATGAAATTTCTTTTTATACCACGACGATTTCAGCAGCTCCTTTTTCCACCCGCCGGTAACGGTAAAGGAGTGCCTGAAATCATAATCACCGTCATACCATTCTCCTTCATGACCGGGCCGCAAATCTTTATAGAGAGACCTTGAAAGGGCTAACGCCATAGTCCAGAAAAAGGAGTGGGTCAATTTCTTCTGAGCAAACAGCTCGATACCAAAGGCATGCCCCTCACCGTCATCAACAAGCTGATCTGTCTGATCCAGGGAGTCTGGTGTTAATAATGATGCATCAAATAACAGATTGTCATACTTTTTATAGAAACCTTCAGCAATAACTTTAATATCAAAAGACTCGATATAATACTCAACGCCGCCAATTCCAGTTATCGCCCTTTTTGATTTTAGTTCTCTATTGCGGGAATCAATTATCATATCTACAAATTCAGGATCCTGATACTGGACACCGAAAGCCCCGGTTAAATCAATCTTTCCATTTAATGACAAAACAGCATTTAGTCGCGGAGACACAGAAAAACTATTGTTATACAGCAATCGGTCAAAACGGATCCCCGGTACCAGCCGAACGCGGTCGAATGCGTGAAATATACAGGAAACATACCCGCCATATTTATAGGTGGTATCACGTATAACCGCATACTCACGAAATATAATCGGATCACCCGAAGGGTTTGTCACGGGTATGCCGTTTGTATCAAGCTGATAATCCTTCAGGGTATCAGGGGTTTCCTGCTGATCTATCATAAATTCAAAACGTTTGGCAACTACTCCTACAATCATTTTATTACTGTTCTGAAAATCAAATGAGCCTTTTACTTTAAGGGTCTGTTCATCGTTCCATGTGCCTCCGGTAAAAAAGGTATCACGTTCAAACGAATAGAGCGTTGAGTCTATTATTTTATTATATGGAGGATTACAGGTAAGACGATCAAATGTATTGCCGGTCCCCGAGACAACCATCGTTGTAGTGAATACATCATTCCACCGTGCTTTCCAGTTCATACCTCCCGCATATACGATACCACCGGATTCAATAATATCATACTCGAATCCTTCCTTGTGTAATTCCTTTATACGAATAAAGTTCTTACCATAAATACCATTGAGCGAAAGAGTATGATCCTGTATCTGCTGTGCCAGCTTTCCCTGTAAACCCCAGAATTGTGGTATAGGAATATCATCCCTGAAATTGGCTATAAAATCCAGGTAGCTTTTATGACCCGAAGCGATAAAATTGGCACCCTTCCATAAAGGGCCTTCAATATGGCCGCCGGCGCCTGCCATTCCCAGATCCAGACCGCCGAACACGATCGTTTCATTTCCCTCACGTAAGGTGACATCAATAACAGAGGACGCTTTCCCGCCATACTGAGCAGGAGGCGCACCTGCATTAAAGGTCAGGCCTTTAACCAGCAACGGATTGATCAGTGATATGGCGCCGCCACCTGAATGCTGATCGGCATAATGGTTTGCATTCGGGATCTCGATATTATCCATTATTAACAAATTTTCTCCGGGAGTCCCGCCACGAACCACTACCTCATTAACATTATCTCCAGCAGAGGTCACACTGGGGAGGTTCTGGACCACCCGCTGCACATCAACGAGAGCACCGGGGGCCCGAAGGAGTTCATCGGCATTGATTATTTTCGTGGAAGAGGACATGTCTGATGCGCGGTGAAAGGCTGTATTGCGTATCACCATTTTATCCAGAGTAAGAATCTGTGGTACCAGGTCGATATCAACCCGCTTTGTTCCCGAACCGGCAATGTATACGTCATTTCGGGTAACCGGTTCAAATCCGGAAGCCTGATAGGTCAGAGTATATGTCCCGGGTGTGCATGAATCAAAACGGTAGAAACCGGTAGAATCTGTATAAGTAACGGTATCTTTTTCAACAATTGCGACCGTAACCTCAATTACAGGCCTGTTTGACTGGGCATCTTGCACGGTGCCTATTATCACGCCGCCAAACAGGTGTATTGAACATACCATTACCAGGGAAAAAGAAATCCGTATAGGCATACAATTATAAATGACTGTTAAAAACCTTTATTTCGGCCATCGTACCTGATCTCTGAGGCTGATAACCTTATCCCGGACAATTATAATATGGTCAAGCAGTGAAATATCCAGTATCTTGCCCACTGAGTGCAAACGTTCGGTAATCTGCCAGTCAGACTCTGAAGCATGCACACTGCCACCGGGATGATTATGGGCCATGATTATTGACGATGCTCCATGTTTTAATGCCTTCTCTATAATCACCCGGGGATATACCACGCACTGGTTAACGGTTCCTGCAACGATCTCCTCGGTATCCAACACCCGATTGCTGTTATCAAGAAACAACACTGCAACAAATTCATCTTTCCTCATACCAAAATGAAAACGAAGGTACTCTTCAATATCTTTTCTTCGTGAAATAACCGACTGTTTCTCATATTTTTCACAAAGGCAATAAGCCATAACCTCTTTAAAGAGAGAAAGAAAATGTGCCGTCTTGGAACCAATCCCGGAAAACCGTGCCAATTCATCAGGTTTTGCATTGAGTATCGCACTTATCGTTTTATAGTGCGCAATAAGTTTTTTAGCTATTATTTTGGTATCTTTACGTTGAATAATAAAAGTCAGGATCAATTCAACAATTTCATAGTCGTGCAATCCTGATAATCCTGTTTTTATAAATCGCTGCATCAGGCGCCGCCGATGGCCGCTATGGGATTCTATCATAATTATCTCTTTGTTATATTTGTAATTACTCTGTCTATTTGTGCTTTCACACCGAGCAAAAATATATTTTGAATATCATCGGGCATAATTGTACGCTATAAGACAACACGATATTTCAAACATATAAAATAGTATAGGCATTTTTATTAAAATCATGCAGAATCTCATAAAATGCTTTATTTTTTTAATTAAGGGGATTATCATTTTCCTGGAAAAATAACTTTTTTGATAGAAGGAGGGTTTTCTATGAAAAATAGCGGATCTACCCTTGATAGTATTCTGAAAAAGGCAGCGTCATTTTCTGAACAAATTAATAAGGTACGTTCTCTCTCAAATCAGCTTAACGGAGAAAAAGCTTCTCTTGTTGAAAAGGAAGCGTCACTTGAGAGCGATCTTTTTGCACTGGTAAACTCACTCCACGATTTTCAACAGGAAACCATCTCAACATTAAGCGATCTCTATGCAAAAATGCAGGGTGAGGCAGAAGCAGCAAAAATACCGCCGCCGGAACCACCGGATGAAGTTGAGTTTGAGGTTAAACCGAAACCTGAAGAAAAAAAGGAACCTGAACCGGAGCCATCGGATGAGATTGAAATAGAAGTAAAACCGAAAAAAGAGGCGAAGGAAAAAGCACCTGTTAAAAAAGTTGAGAAAGCGTTAAAAGAAGAGGAAAAAAAGAAAAAGCAGAAAGAGGATGAGGAAGTATTTCTTTTCGACCTGTAACAGACATTTCTCTATTCTGATTTCATTTAGAGGTAATTGCATAAGTCGTAATTATAGTAAATATATTCAAAATTACTCCCTCTGGGGGTTGGGGAGGATGAAGATACGACTTTTACAATTACCTCATTAAAATAAAAAACCCCGGTAGACACTTTCCGGGGTTTCTATTTTCCCTTCCAATTGTAAAAAATGCTATTTCTATAAAAAAAACATAATTTTGCGGAATTGATGAATACATCTTTATTATATTACATAGTCTGGTTTCTTAATAACTGTAAACACATTTTAATAAATACAGATAAGGAGGAGTGTCTTTATGAATGCTACCCAAAATCAAGATGGAAAATCGGGTGCAGCCGGAACCGCTGCCCCTGCCCCAAATCCCATGCCAAACCCTTTTGAAAACATTTCAAAAAGAACGAATTCTTTTTTAGGGGATATAAAAAAATTGACGACCGCTTATGAGGATTCCCAGAAAAAAAGAACAGAACTGGCAAAAAAAGAAAAGGAGCTTCAAAGAGAGAGAGATGATATTGCTGCCGCTGAAAATAAATTAGAGAACGACTTGCTCTCTCAGCTAAAATCGGTTCACGGGTTTCTTAATGAAACAATCGCCTACTCAAGTGAGATATATAGAAGAAGCCAGGCTGAAATCAATTACCGTATCCAGGCTGAAGCAGCACAGAGGGCACTTGCTGAAGCAGCACAAAAAGTTCTTAGCGATGCCGCTGAAAGAGCACACGCTGAAGCTGAATATAGGAAAAAAGCTGAAGTGGCACAGAAAGGCCTTCTTGAACAGGCACAGAAAGCACAAGCTGAAGCAGCACAGAGAATACAGGCAGAACTTACAAAAACAGGCCACATCATTCTCGATAATAAACGGGTCACTCCTACTGAT
>JAUVGS010000482.1 GCA_030593665.1 Chitinivibrionales bacterium
AGTGTTTTGCTATTGGCGGCAGGAAGATTACGGTATCATCTGCAGGTGTTATCCCTTCTATTAAAAAGCTTATACAGGCGAAAGTGAATATTAATTGTGCTATTTCTCTCAATGCATACTGCAATGAACAGAGAGATCTGCTCATGCCGATCAATAAGAAATATCCGATTGAAGATTTGATAGATATTGCCGGAGAATACTATACAAAAATCGGCGCCATGGTGACCTTCGAATATGTTCTCATCCAGGGTGAGAATGATACGGACAAGGCTGCCGGAGCGCTCATTAAATTGCTGAAAAGAGCACCATGCAAAATAAATATCATTCCATTGAACCCCAATACGGATAGTTCATTACACCCATCGTCAACGCAGCAGTTGAACCGGTTCGCGAAAATGCTTGCAGAGAATAATATAAATGTAACCGTGAGAAAGAGCAGGGGTGAGGATATAAGCGGCGCTTGCGGACAGCTTGCCGGAAAATATCAAACGGGTAAATAAAAACAAGGTGGGAGATTGGTTGCGTTTTAGCGTTGTTTTTAATGCCGGCTTTGCCGAGACCACATTTATTGGTGGCGGAAAATTTAAAATTAATACTGGTAATAAGCGCATACTTTTTAAAGAAAAAAACTCTATGGCAGGATATATTTTTCCAGACCCGAAATTCAATAATAAGTAACCATATAATTATAACGCGGGGTAAACCCGCAAGTAAGTTCCTTATCAGAGTCCTTTCTAACCGAAGAAAGCATTCGGAATAAAGTATTGTAACAAATAAATTTGTAACCAATACCTAAAAAACAAGAAAGCAATCTGTAAGGTACTAATGCACGGAAGAGTCTTATGATTAATGAATATCGTCCGCTATCAACTGTTCTCATGTCAGCTTTTAAATCCTGCCTGACATTCGGCCGTGACCCAAAGAAACGCCTGGGGTTTATCGGAATAATCCTGTTACTTTTGATCTTTGTTATATGGGGAATGTGTCGTTCAGCTCATATTGACACTTCAACGTTGAATGAATTGCTGGACCCCGCTGAAGGAGTCCGTTTCTTCGGAAAAGATTTTTTCGCAGATTGGCCGAACAATTCCTATACGGCTTTTTCCTATACGGTGATGAGTGTTTTAACTCCGTTCAACCGTTGGTTTGCCAGCTTTCTCTGGGGGCTTATGAATATCAGTTTTATCATTGGCACTATCGCGATTATTACTGAGATGATTGCAAAAACGCAGCCCGGGAAAACAAGTTGGTCATATCTGACAGCGCCTTTTCTCTGCACAATATTTATTGGAACGGACATCTTTATGGGACAAACCACTCCTGTGACCATGTTCATAACATTGTGTGCACTATACCAGGCAATGGCGGGTAGAGATATTATAGCCGGGCAATTCCTCGGCGCCGTAATTGCTTTCAAGGCAATTCCTCTGATATTCCTGTACTACTTTATCTTGAAAATGCGGGTAAAACTGGTTGTGTCAACACTGGCAGGCATTTTTATTTGTATGCTTTTTATTCCCATGCTGGTGTTTGGTCCCCAAAAAACCATAGAATCTTTTCAAAAGTGGAATTCTATGGTTTTGGTTCCCTTAGTGAAAGGAACTGAAATTCAAACAACGAATATCGATGCCTATCACACAAATCAGTCTCTTGATGCCTTTTTTGAGCGGCATTTTACGGACTACGGTGAGCGGAGATACGGCGGTCTCCACAAGTATATAGACCCAAACACGTTTACTAAATCGCAAGCGCTTATGTTTTCTAAAATTATAAAAATTTTACTCGTTCTCCTGATGACCTACATCGCCATACGTTTCCGTGGTTTACAATCAAGAACGTTTCCATTCGAGATTTCGATCATCTTTACATTAATGCTTTTTATCTCACCAATTTCCTGGGTAAGTTATTATGCTTTTGTGCTATTAGGGTATGTGGTCGCTGTCAACGAAATAAAAGAGCTGCCGAAAAACCATCCCGGCCGAAAACCGCTTCTCGTGTCCTTAATTATTGCTGTAATCATTATGCATCTTGGATGGGGGAATTATCTGCAGAGTTTTTCAGTATTCTTCATTGGTCAACTCATTTTCTTTTGCACATTCGTGTGGTATACCATTCGGTACGCATCGGATCCGAATCGCAGCATTAAGCAATCCCTCAAGTAAGGGTCAGGCCAGGGGGACTTCATTCTCAGCCTCTCGCATGACCGAAGGAAATTACTTTTAAACTGAATTGTATTATTTACCGTAGTAAATTACCGGTATAATTAAGCACAACCACAACCACGTCCTCCTTATCAACAACCGCGGCGCAAACGGGTTCAGATTGAAAAACTGGTACAACCGGTCGTTCTGCGACATGCAGGATGAGCCTGGCGGCCAGTCGAAAGTTCT
>JAUVGS010000171.1 GCA_030593665.1 Chitinivibrionales bacterium
CCAAATACGGTAATGGTAAAACACCAGAACATACTCTGAATATGACTATAAGAGAAAAAAAGCAGAAAAAACAGAGAAACCACAAGGCCGCTTTTATAGGCGTCATGTAACAGCCGTGTCATCAGAAACCAGAACAGTGCTGTCAGCGAGAGAGTGATAACAAGCGGTATAACGATGCGTGCCGGTGAGCGTATCTGATCTGCGTTATAGACATATAAGAACACAATCGGGTATACGGCAAACAGGAGTGGATGGTAAATAGAAAAACGTTTCATCGGTGATTATCATGCTTTCATGAAATAGAGTACCCGTTCCGAATCGCTTACCGGTTCGGAGGCCTCAATGGAAAAGTGCATTCCGAAGGCATCTTCGAATCCTTTTTGTGTATAATCCGGGAAGATGTCTTCACGCGAGGCTAACAGACGTTGCACCTGTGTGTCATTTTTAGGGATAAACTCAATTATCAAATACCGGCAATGTTCCCTGAAGAATGCAGCCAGTTTATCCAGGGGTACATTGTTTGATATCACCAGATGATGGATCAATGCAAGTGCCATACAGCATTCCGCTTTCCGGCGATCGAACACACTGTCACGCTCTCTGTTATTCCAGCCGATTCCGGGGCTCGGATTGGTAATATCAAGAAGAAGAGGGAGCAAGTTTCTGTCTTTTTCCTTTTTAGCCTGGCGGTAATTTTTCTCAACAGCAACAGGATCTATATCAAATGAGACTGTAGACATTGCTCGGTGTGAGGCTATCCTGCTGAAAACACCTGTGTTGGCGCCAAGGTCCCAGACCGTTTTTGCACCGATTTTTTCAAGAAACCTGCCGACAATATCCGCTTTACTTGCATCAGCATCATTCGAGTAGTTGGTTGCACTGTAGTAGTCACCCCATTCGGTTTTTCCTTTTGGGAAGCGAAGCTTTCTGACAACTGACTCCAGACTGTCAATCAAACCCAGATGTGCCCTCTTGGAAATACGTCCCGTTCCCTTTTTTACATCGGTTTTATCCGCGTACCGTTTTTGGCTTTTTGCATGTAAATGTATATGAAAAAACAATGGCGGAGAAAACCAGGTGGAAAACGGAAGAACAGAGCTGGCAAGATCCAGCGGAACACCGTCTATATATAACTGCAGCAGCCTGTTCAACCTGATGTCTTTTCTGCTCATCAAAACGAGCGGCGCGAGAAAATGCTGGCAGAATTGCCGGTAAGCTACCCATGGTTCACCCTCGGTATATTTCTCAAACGACAGCGTATCAATAAATACCGGTGAAAATCCTATGAACTGGATATTATAGGCACAGCAGTCCTTAAGGGACATACCGAATTCGATGGCTGTTTTCTGAATAGCAAGAGTAATAAGTGCTGCGTCTTTAAGCTGGCTGAAGCACCACTCGTAGGGATAGGAGATAAAAGGTACGGTCTGCGGTTGAATTACTTTATAAGCATCATTGCCGACAGTCAGTTCGAGTGAGACCTCTTCATGTGGAATAAGATACCTTTTACTCTCAAGTTCCGAGTAAAGACCGGATTTCATCAGCAGGTCATAATTGTCCTTATAAAAACCCTTTACCTGCCGGTAAAGGATGCCGTTTCTGAAGAATAAAAAACCGGATGGGTCTCTGAAAGAGCCGGGATGTATTGCATTACGACTGGATTGGTTCTCGGTGCACACCAAAATCTTCTTCCTGTAAAATGTAATTACGTATCGCTATTCTGATCCGAGTCCTTGGAGCCCTCTTCCCCGGTTACTTTTTTCCCTTTGAAAAACAAATTTGAGATCATCGTTCTGATATTTTTCCAGTATACTTTTATAGCATAGATTGAGCCCAGAAGCGTGCCGATAAGTACCTGAATGATATAACTTCCCGATCCAAGATCAAGATACGCATATACATTTGCTGGAAATACTAGGAAAAAAATCACAACAAAATTTAAGCTTGTATAAAGCGTTTTAGTTTTGATGGAAGTATTCATACTATAACTGCTGATAGAAATGAGAACATCAAAGAAAAGGGTATCTTACAGAAATAAGCTGACCAGTGTTTTAATTTTAACTTAGAAGATGTCGTTTGTCTACTGAAGATTCCTACGTTACAAGATATTTAAAAATAGAGGCTTTATAAATACCGTACAGGTTTTAATATTTTTTAAAAAGCTCACCCCACTCAGTTTTCATAAATGTCCTTATTCTCTTTTTTCCGATAACCGGATACCAAAAAAAATCATGATACAGATTCGATGCAAACGGCGCCCATACAACCAGAGGAGAATGCAGTAACGGTTTTTCCAGGAATCGCAGGAATCCTTTCCGCAGCATCTGGTCACCCCAGATCACGAAACTGCGTTTCGTGTTAAAACGAAAATTGATCCCTTCTATATGTTCTCCGACAATCTCTATATCCTTTGGATCACCGACGCCTAATCCCCGCTCATGGCACATGCGGATATAGGGAATATCCATAGGATTAAACCCCATCATCTGAGCAGCAATGGCATCAATCGCCACACAATCATCACCGGCAAGAATATAATTCTTCACGTGAGGTATCATTGTCCTCGGCCCGGCGCCGTCACCGCAGACCGTGCCGTCCATAACTGCAAACATTCCCGGATGCAGCTCTTTCTGCATGATCATTAAATCAACGAGTACCTCATGGATATACTTGTGTGCATAATGGCGCACTTCTTTCAGCAAACCGCCAAAGGCATTTTTTATCGCACCGGTGGTGGTTGAATGGCCATGAGTCTTGACTGTAGGCAAATGGAGCACCTGCTTGCCGATATACATTTTCGGTATCTGAATACCTTCCGGGAATATAGTATCAAGCATCAGGAGTTCTTCTTTAAAGGTATAGGTGACCCATTCAACTTCAGGTAACGAGATAAATGGCAATCCGTATTTTTCGAGTACCGGAAACCATTTATTATTCCGCGCACCCTTTTTAGGATTGGTCACTACCGTTTTATTCTCAACCGGAAACAGCTTATCTTTTGAGAAACCGTCGTCCAGCATTGTTTTCACAACACCTTCGAGCTGCCAGGGCTGGGACGAACATGACGGGAAATACTTGGTCCAGGAGAGATTTATTTTTATCAGGGTGTCAATCTCCCTTGAGAGCGCCTGTGAATATGCTCCCAGATGTAACAAAGTGCGGTAATTCTCCAGGACCTTTTCCGGAGAGGTCTTCAGTACAATAACCTGCGAATAGAATTTTTTATCTGACATATAAAATGGCACCTATTGCGATAGTCCAGAATAGAATATTTATAATTAACGGCACATCGGAAATCAGAACATTCTCAGGCCTGCCACCTTCATCCTTCTGATAGACAAGATATAAATACCGAAAAATACCATACAACACAAATGGAATGGTGTAAATCAGGTCCCGCGTGCCAACCTTGGCAATGGTCTCATTTGACATGGTATATAACGCATAGGCGACGACCGTTGATGCGGTCACGATTGAAATCATCTGATCAAGGAGAATCGTGCTGTATTCATCCAATGTTTTTCTATGTTCCTGATGGTTACGTTCTATCACAATCAATTCATGCCGCCGCTTACTTAACGAGAGAAAGAGTGCCAGAAACACGGTACACACCAGAAGCCACGATGAGATTTCAACATTGATAACCAAAGCGCCGGCAGCTACCCGCAGGACAAATCCACACGCAACAGTTAACACATCAAGAATAACAACATTCTTAACATAGAGGGAATAAGCGATCTGAAGAAACAGATAGGATACGGCGGCAACAAAAAAGGGTATGCCGAGGAAATAGGCCCTTCCCAATGAAAGTGGTAATAATAGTATAAGTACCGAAATAGCCTGGCCCACTGATAAATTTCCCGATGCAAGCGGCCGGTGAGATTTTAGTGGATGCTGCCGGTCCTTATCCAGGTCACTCAGGTCATTAATGATATACACCGCCCCGGACAGCATACAGAAAATGGCAAATGCCCAAACTGATTTTATAATAACCGGGGCATTTGTAAAATTCTGGGAGAAGATAAGCCCTGCAAAGATGCACAGGTTCTTTGTCCACTGTTTCGGGCGGAGACTTTTCCAGATATATACAAACATACTTTTTCCTTTATCCGTTTTACCATAGAGAGGGAAGGAATATTTAATTTTACCATCAGAGATGATTTTTAAAATAGCTTTTTATGAAAAGAAATGTTTTTATTTTATATTTTTACCATGCCAATAATCGAAAACTCGACATACCAACCACCGTTACTCTTTGCGAATGGCCATATTCAATCCGCATACCCTGTCTACTTCAGAGAGGTGAAAGGAGTAGATTACCGGAGGGAGCGAATAACAACGCCGGATGAAGATTTTCTTGATCTGGACTGGTCGCGAGTTGGCAGTGATAAACTTGTTATTCTTCTCCATGGCCTTGAAGGACACTCACACCGTGCATACATGTATGGCATGGTTAAGGCCTTTAATAAGCGCGGATGGGATGCCGTTTCCATGAACTTCCGCGGGTGCAGCGGAGAGCCGAACAAACGGCTTATCTCGTATCACCATGGTAAGACCGATGATCTGCATACGGTCGTATCACAGGTGATGACTTTGAAGCGGTACACTGCTATAGCTCTTATCGGATTCAGCCTGGGTGCGAATGTTATCCTTAGATATCTGGGTGACGGTAAATTCCCCGTTCCTGAAACCATTTCAGGTGCGGTTAGCATCTCAGCTCCCTGCGACCTTACTTCCTGTGCGCTGAAGCTGGCTAGAAAATCCCATACACTCTATATGCAGCGATTCCTTAAAATGCTCCATAAAAAGATCAAAGCGAAGATGGTACTATACCCTGACAAGATTGATGACGATGATTACCATGCACTAAAAACCTTTAAACAATTTGATGACCGGTATACCGCACCTATTCACGGCTTTAACAATGCTGAGGATTACTGGACAAAGTGTAGCACAACACGCTTCCTGCCCACGATATCAATTCCTACCCTTATAATAAATGCCCTTGATGATCCATTCCTTACGGAAAAATGTTTCATCTTGAAAGAGGGTGAATATAACAGCAATCTGTTTCTTGAAACGCCGATATCAGGCGGCCATGTTGGTTTTGTGACCTTCGGCAATGGTGGGGAATACTGGCATGAAACACGAACCGGTGAGTTCCTTAGCCAATTTTGTAACTAATCCTGGACAACGCAAAGGGTTATAAATTACTACATAATGTGACGAAAACAATGCAAAACTAGTCATCTTGTCCAACGATTAGACAAAATGTATATCATTTTGACAAACAATTGGACAGAATGTATATATTGTGGAATAAAAAGGCCCCTTTTCCTGTTGGGATTTTTATAATAAATTGTATTATGCATTCAGCCGCCACCCTTCTCTCTCGACAACCTCTTAGACCATCAGGAAGCACTCCATGGATAAAACATTCCATCAAAGCAGTGCTATGGGTAAAAGAAAATGCCGATTGCCTGTACACCTCAAT
>JAUVGS010000246.1 GCA_030593665.1 Chitinivibrionales bacterium
TGTGTTTCAGAAACTGGGTGCTGCCATGGATGTCAAGCGTGAGCGGGTAGGAGAGGCCGGAGAATGTTTCACCTACACCCTCGACGCCGCAGGAGGTCTTACCGGCACGGAAATCTATCTGGATGAAGCCTCGGTGACAGCAACGGAGAATGCCCTTATTATTGCAACTGGAGCGAAGGGAACCACCGTAATTGCAAATGCGGCTTCAGAGCCTCATGTGCAAGGTTTATGCCGATTTCTGGAAAAATTAGGTGTTGCTGTCGAGGGAATAGGATCAAATATTTTAACGGTTCACGGCACCGGTTCGTTGAAGGCGGCTGATCATGAAGTCAGCAGCGACTATATAGAAGCCGGTTCATTAATAAGCCTCGCTGCTGCAACTGATTCGGATATTACTATCAACAATATCGATACCCGGTTCATGCGCATGATTCTGTTTCAGTTCGAACGGATGGGTATAAAGGTTGACATCGATCAATCAAAGAAGATGATTCATATTCCGGATAAACAGGACCTTGTCATTCGTAAGGATTTGGGCGGAGCAATCCCCCGCATTGAGGATAGCCCGTGGCCGGGTTTCCCTGCAGACCTGATGTCGATAATGCTGGTTACTGCGACCCAGTCAGCGGGGACCTGTCTGTTACATGAAAAGATGTTTGAATCACGTCTCTTTTTTGTTGATAAGTTGATCAGCATGGGTGCCCAGATCGTTCTGTGTGACCCGCACCGTGCCGTTGTAGTGGGTCCTTCTCAACTGTATGGCGCACAGATCAGTTCACCTGATATCCGGGCGGGTATGGCACTCCTCATTGCCGCACTTGCCGCAGAAGGAGGCAGTGTAATCCACAATATCGACCAGATAGACCGCGGTTACGAGCGGATTGATGAGCGCCTCAGAGGATTGGGCGCTGAAATATCACGAATGAGCCGCCGCAGAAGAACCACTGACCAGCCCCATCTTCGAGGAAGTGATTCATGAGATCAGGTATGCTTTGTGGTCTGGCAATGCTCGGTATACTGGCCTGTGCTTCATCAATTAAAGAATTTTATCCGGATTCCTATTTTAAGGAAGATGGTATCTATCAAAATAAGCCTCTGAGTTTTTCCTTAGCATTTGAAGGGAGTTGGAATATTTATACTGACCCGAATAGTATGGTGCGTTCTCTGAAACAGCTTGCAGAAGATCATCAGGAAGAGGGAAGGGAATTGCTGTTTGTCGGAACAACAACAGACGGCCTTCAGGGAGTACGGGGCATTGCCCTTAACCTCAATGCATCAACAGAAAAGTATGCCGAGATGTACAGAAATATAAAGATTTCCAACAATAAAGCGATAAGTGCCGATTCAGGATTGATTGCCGTTATGGTACATAATATTCCGATGGTCAGATGGAGTTATACTGAATATGGCCACCAGTTTGTTGAATTCTTTTTTGCAATTAATACCTGCAATATCCGCATCGCCTTCTGGGCAAGGCCTGTTTTTTTCAAGCAATTTTTGCCGGTCTATTTTGCAATAATGTCTTCGATAGAGTTGATCAACCGGTTTTGACCGCAACGCAGATAAACTGCAAGTAAGTAATTATTTTCTACCCTGAAGGGCACCCTGTGCCACATTGTGCCCCTTGAGGGTAAAAAGCGCACATGGTGCCCTTCAGGCATAAGGTACTAATTAAAAAAGCCACCCGAACAGGTGGCTTTAAAATTCATATTGTTGCCTGAGAAAAGTATTACCGTTTGAAATCGGTCTTCAGGTCATGGAACGTGATAAACCGGTCCTGACTGCCATCGGTAATTACGGAATCGTAAGTCTCATGAACTGTCTTGATCCATTTCTTCCTGCCTTTATCATCGGCTTTCAAATCCCAGAAATTCTGTTTGGCTGCTTTGAATCGCTCGACGAATAGAACGATCGTATCACCTTTAATACCATATTTACCAAATGACTGGAATTCCCAATCCTCTTTAAAGTAGGGCGTACTTTTTCCGATTTTTTTCTCAACCAGTTTTATTGAGCCGTCTTTCCCAAAGGTAAAGATTTTATATTCCTTGGCATGGACTGTTTTATCCTGTGAATGTTTTGTTACCTGGAGGCATGTCCAGGTACCGGGAATACGCGGACGCAGTTCTTCGGCACGTTCTTCATCTGATTTTAACTTGGGAATATACGCGACAAAATCATTGATATACGATTCTGCCTGTAACAGCCAGTTGAGCTGTATAAAAGAGTCAACAATACCCATCAGGCTGTCAGCGTGTTTCTTATGCAGGCCGGTAAGATGCGCGGTTGCCTGGTTGATATGCTGTTTCTGCTGCTGAATCCATGGCTTGAGTCGAGTCATGTTATCTTCATACTGTGCTTCAGCCTGGGCAATAAGTATCCGCATTGAGTCAGAGGACATTCTTGCTAAACCGACATTACCACGCTGCTTGGCATCCTTTGCCTGATACAGAAATACTTTCGCCCGTGAAAGAGAACTGTCCGGTACCCCTTTTTCAGATAACGCCGTTACCCTTCTTTCGGCGTCTTCCAATGCTCTTTTACTGACGCCGCAGCTTATCATCATGACACACAAAAATGTACAGAGAGAAAAAACAACAACTTTTTTCATAGTGTACCCTCCGCTCCCCGATGAGAAATGGGTTTATTAACTATAATATTTATTATGTTCTTGTAAATAAAAACGTAAAAATATGGATTGAGAACCAATTAATACGAAATTTTAATATAGTATATACTACTTACTGTAACTAAGTCTTTTTTTAATTTCAGGAAAAGATTTTCAATAACGTTATTATTTGTTCATACCCTATAAAAAATATCTATCATGCATATATAAAAAATGATGTGCTGCTAGCGGTTACTTTCCGGTGACATATTAATACTGCTGGTCAGGCTGTTCATAGGGCGTTTCGGTGTCTTCAGCAGGTTCGGTCGTGTCTGCCGGCGCCGAAGGCTCCTTTTTGTCAACCTGTTTTTTCTTGCTGCTTTTCAACGAGCCGAATTTGTTATATATCAGATCAAGGCCGAACTCAAATCCCTTGTATTCTTCGTCACGGCCTGCGGTGTACTGCCGGCGGAGAATACCAAAATGCAGCGCCGTTTCAAATGCATTATCAAGAAAGGTGGCGCCAATACCGAAACTGATGTTCGTGGTAGTAAGCTGGTTTTTTATAACTTCCCAGGGGCGGTAGCGGTTTAACTCTACGTTCAGGTCCGAATTCGAATTGTCATACATTGGATACATATGCTTGAACGCCTGTGAACGGTACGGTGACGTTAATTCATTATCCTTCATGAAAAGAAATCCAAAAGTAAAATAGAGTCCTGTGGCGTCAGGCATACCAAGCGCGGGAATTTCATTAAAATTGGTGGTAAAACCAACACCAAACCTGCTGTATCCTTTTGTGTCCGGTACTTCATCTTTATACGCAGAGAGTTTATCACCCGTAACATCAAGAGTAAGGGTGTTGAAGCTGTATTCCAGCCAGATCGTTGTAATTTTTTTCATCCACCATGAGCTGCCGATACCGAACCTGAATGATCTTGTGTCCCATTCATAGCCGGATTGATCACCATCGTAGTTGATAGGATAGTTATCGCCGTTTGGCTTCATATGTTTATACCTGGAGTGCCAGTAACCCAGTTGCAACGCAGGGTCAAAACGGAGGATGTCATTAATCCGGATGTTCCAGAGATGCTGCATATGCCAGGCAATACTGTCGCTGACAATAGGATCGGCATCATATCCTTCATTAAACTCAGTTATTGGATTTTGAATATAATCGTTGAAGATAAAAGGTTTTTGAGTATAGACAAAATTGTTATGGGAGTAAGTGTAACTCATATTCGCCCTGTACGGCAAATCATCCATGCCGATATCAAGCGCGATATTGATTTCCGGCAGTTGGAACCATGAAAAACGTTCCTCCGGCTGCGTCTGATCTTCTTCGAGGAACAGAGTATCAATATACCCTGCCACATGTCCGAAAACATTGAGTAAGACCGCCTCATGAAGCTTAAAACCAACGAACAGGCCGACTTCATCGCCGCCCATGAGGATTCTTTTATTACCGTTTTCGCTCCACTCTTCCCGGCCATAGTATCCCTGGCCGCAAATGCCTACTTGAAACCTGCCGTCTTCAATCTGTCCCATAATAGACAGGCCAAACCGATGAAGCGGCATGTCCGGATACTCACCATCATCATTTATTTCTGTGGGGTTGATAGTATAAAACATATCAAGAAAAACCACTCCGGGTTGGCCCACACGAATATAGGGCGCTAATATCCCATTGAAATT
>JAUVGS010000503.1 GCA_030593665.1 Chitinivibrionales bacterium
ATCCCAATAAAAACCACCATTACCAGTGCTGCACCCTTTTCATTTTTGATAGATAGCATATATGTTTCCCCTTTACAGATGGGTGTATACTGTTTCTTGTTTCAACACAGATTTAGGATGGATTCCTGATCGCTGCCTCAACCGTATTGGTAACTGTCTTTTCATTATTATTGACATCTTCAACCTGTGAATCTAATTGGACAGAAACGCTGCGTGCGTCAAGAAAATTAACCGTAACCGGTGTACCGTCAGCCTCTTTCGCTGTCACGGTTATTCCATCAATCTCTTCGCTGATCGTATATGAGTCGTTATGCGTTCTCCTGACAAGTGACTTCACACTGCCGGACATCTCAAGTGAATATTTGTAGCATGTTGCAATGTAGATATCCGTATTACCTACGGCCCAGTGTTTAGTAAGAGCGCTAAACACAATTATTGTATCAGAACCGGATGGATTAATGCCGACATGCGCGATCTCATAATAGGCTATTGTATCCATTTTAATCAGAGCCACCCACATACTAACCGCAGCATCACCGGCATCAGCCACAAACAGCTTTACATCAGTTGGCCCTGCTGCTATTGAGAGATTAGTAGTATAATTCTCCTCATTAATTAACAGACGAAGTACATGGGCATCGGTAACGAATTGATCAACGACAAGGCCGTTTCCCGGTACATTAAAGCCGGCCATGCGTATATCCTTCTCAAGTACCTGGTTTGCCCGTGCAAGATGCTCCTGCAGTACGGACTCGTTCTTCACTGCTTGATTACCCTTGATAAAGGCTTTATGCATCTGAAAGGCACCGGTTACTATTATTGCCCCCACAGTAATGCCCATAATAAGATCTATAAGTGTCCTGCCATTTTGATTATGTATCATTTCCATACCTTTTCCCCTTTTTTCTTAATTGTATACTATTCTTAAAAGTATTTAAAGAGTTTTATCTCTTATTGTGCAACTATTGTAGAAAGGTTTATCTTATGATTCTTGTTGCCGAAAGGCCAGTTTACCGTAACGAGAATCTTCTTCATGTTGCCGGCTTCATTAATATTCCAAGTGCAGTCATACTTGGAATCAATGGTCATGCTGCCATCCTGGATATCATTATATGATTTTGCCCTGATATTATCAAGAATCCGATTGCCAAACTGAGTTGCCTGGGTGGTGTTCTTCATTGAAACGTTGGCTCTTACGATACCGACTAAAAAAGTATTTGCGCTCATAGTGATCATAGCAAAAAAAAGCATTGCAACGATAACCTCTAACAGTGACATTCCTTTTTCATTCTTAAGTGTTTTTCTGATTTTGCTGAGTGTCATTTTTTTCTCCTTTTGGTTTGTTCTCACTCTGTATTAATTATAGGCGTAGTTACTGAAAATTTCCGGAAGTGGTGTTTCCGCTTTTGTTAATTTATAAGTTATTGAAAAATAAAGAGATAAAGGAACGGGTTAACACGGTTTGTGACCAGTGTCACACAATATATTTTACCGGGCCTTATTGACCGGTGATGTTTTTCATGGTATAATCAGCCTGTATTACTTAATTTCTGTTAAATTCAGCATATTTTGTAAATCATTGTCACTTCCGTTCTGAAGCTTATAGAAAAAGTTAGAAATGTATTTCTTAGTTTTTCTTATACTCCACTGTGTATAAGGAATACCAGTCACAGGTTTACAATATCAAAAGGAAAACAGGTGAGAAATAATCCGGATTGTGAATCTAAATACCGGGCCTCTTTCGATAACTCAAGGGATGCGATAAATATTTTCGCAAAAAACAAACAGATTATTGCGGTTAATGATGCTCTGGTCAAACTCAGCGAATATAGCAGAGAAGAGCTGCTGACTATGGTATTACCGGCTCTCTTTCCAGAAGCGTCCGGCCCGGAAACGGCTGAACGGTTCCGGAAATTGCTGGAAGGAAAGGAAATTCCCATATTCGAAACAGTGTTACATGCAAAGGATGGGACCGACATCCCCGTTGAAATAAGTATTACCGTTTTAAAAAACTGCTTCGAAGAAGATTTTGTATTTCAGGGGAATATAAGAGAGATTACAAAACGTAAACAGTACGAAACAAAAATTACCGAACAAAACAAATTCAACAGATTGCGGGCAGATATCTGGAAACTCGCTTCAGATCGGTCATTAGGTGAGAACACCCTGATTCAGAGTCTTCTCAACACCATCGGTCCTGTTTTGCAGGTAAGCAGAGCCGGC
>JAUVGS010000568.1 GCA_030593665.1 Chitinivibrionales bacterium
TCCCGTGTTTACCACGACGAGTTTAACGAGGTGAAGAGGTAGAGCTCTGAATCAGACACATAGCCCCGAAAGAAATTTTAAGATGGAGTGCCGTCGATCTTTTCTATTTGGGCGCAGACGAAATGCGGCAGTACATAATGGCAAGTACTGCTGCGGTCTCCCGCGGTCTCCGACTGTATCGAGTTGAACGAACTGAAGGTGTAGCAACCAGGCGAGCACCGGCTCAAATGTTCCTTGTGAAGCACCCGGTATTTCGATATAAATATAAATGTTGTTTTTATCCGTAGAAATGCTGTAAACCCTTGGAAAAACGTATATTATATTGAAATATTTTCAATAAACTTATCATTTGTTCAATAACCATGTCCGAAAAAATTGGTCAGATATTATTACGGGATAAATTGATTGATGAGGTGAATCTTGAGGCGGCTCTGGCTGAGTGCCGTGACAAAGAGATTCGTCTTGGTGAATTTCTTGTTGCGCAGAAGGGCTTTTCTGAGGAGCGGCTCTATTTTGCCTTGTCTGAACAGTTTAGCCTGTCATTAGTGCATAACCTTGAAGAGAGCATTGATTATGAACTTATGAGGGAGTTGCCCATCGAGTTGTTTAAGCGGGGCAGATGTTTTCCTTTAGGTAGTGATGATACGGTAGTAAGGATAGTTGTTGGTGACCCGCTTGACCTTGAAATTATAATGGAAGCGGAAATAGCATCCGGTTTAATGGTGGAGACCTCGTTGGCGTTACCGTCTGAGATGGCACGGATGTGCGAGGAATTCTTCAAGGATGAATCCTTTTTTAAAGAGACGGCCGGGAAGATCTCGCGTGATTATGAAAAACAACTGCATGGGATAGATGAAGCCAACCTTTCCCTGGAAGAGATAAAGAAGAATACGGAATCAGAGCCGGTTGTTAAAATGGTGTCGCTTATTTTTGATGAGGCGATTAATCAGCGTGCATCCGATATTCATGTTGAACCATCAGAGCATAATGCGCTGGTGAGATTCAGAGTTGACGGTATGCTTAAACAGCATATGGAAATAACACGGTGGATGTATGTACCGCTTACCTCACGCATAAAAATTCTTGCAGAACTTGACATAGCAGAGAAACGGGTGCCGCAGGACGGGCGTATCCGGTATACACACAGAAATAAAGCATATGATTTCCGTGTATCGACCCTTCCCACACACCACGGGGAAAAAACAGTCATCCGTGTTTTAAAGCATGATCTGACACTTCTGGAAGTAGAGAATATTGGTATTGAGGAACAGGAGTTGAAACACCTGTTAGAAGTAATAGAAAAACCGCAGGGGATGATTTTTGTAACGGGACCAACGGGCAGTGGGAAATCATCCACACTTTTTGCCTGTTTGAACCGTATTCGCGGGAAAGAAATTAATATCACCACGATTGAAAATCCGATTGAGTACAAGCTGGAAGGGGTTAACCAGGTTCAGATTAACGAGAAAGCCGGCGTTACTTTTGCGACAACCCTCCGTTCGATACTCAGGCAGGATCCGGATGTTATTCTCGTTGGTGAGATCCGTGACAGGGAAACCGCTGAGATTGCGATCCAGGCATCCCAGACCGGCCATCTGGTTTTTTCAACGCTGCATACCAATGATGCAGT
>JAUVGS010000033.1 GCA_030593665.1 Chitinivibrionales bacterium
GTCCGTGAACTGTATCAGGTGTTTCAAGATTAAGTGAGAGTTGACTCATTTTGTTATTCCTTTTGTTTTCTTATAATAGGTACTCGCCCACCCGCGTGCGAGACACGCAATAACTTATGGGTAAATATAGTTAAAAAAAACCCGAAAATCAAACTTTTTATTAGGGTATGTCCAGAGTTCTGCTGATTGTAGTTTGTTGCAGAGATTAATCGAGAAATCCATGCGTTGATATTGGTTATTGTTTTTGTAGTATTATCAGAAATTTTATACTCACAAAATATTGTAATAAATATCTTTAACTGTGGTTGTTATAGTGGCTTATGTGTATTGTGTGGTTGAATATCAACCTCCAGGTGGTTAATATTCGACCACAAAGTGGTTGATTTTATCGAACTCTCAAGCTATATTATGTATATGATAGAGAGAAGGTTAAAAAGCTCGATACTTGATGCGCTTGAGGACACTCCGGTAGTTTACCTTGCCGGTGCCAGGCAAACCGGCAAAAGTACTCTTGTTAAATATCTGGCTGATACGGTCATTGATGCCCGGTACATTACGCTGGATGACAATAATATGAGAAATGCTGCAATAGATAATCCGGAAGGGTTTATTGCAGGCTTACAAACGCTGGTAATAATTGATGAAGCACAGCGGGCCGGCGAACTTTTTCTGGCAATTAAGTCGGATGTTGATAGAAATCGTCAACCGGGAAAATATCTACTAACCGGCTCTGCAAACATTCTTCTTATTCCAAAATTATCGGAATCACTTGCGGGGCGTATAGAAATTCTGACACTTTGGCCATTATCTTATGGCGAAAAAAATCTATGTAATGAAACGTTTGTGGATACCATTATGCAATCCGGTATTCCTGACACAAAAGGCGTTCTCCTTAATGAGGATGATCTTTTGGAATATATTGTTACCGGCGGTTATCCGGAAGTCATCAACAGGAAAACGGCTCGCCGCAAGCGGGCATGGTTTAATAATTATGTAACCACAATTTTACAAAGGGATATTAAGGAACTTTCAGATATAGATGGCCTGATAAATATACCAAATATATTACAGTTTCTTGCCGGCCGATGTGCATCACTATTGAATTATAGCGACATATCCCGCTCTTTACCGTTACCACAAACATCTCTGAAACGCTACATGTCGCTTTTAGAATCAACATTTCTTATCTATAAAATACAACCCTGGTGTGGAAATCTTAATACCAGAGTTATAAAAAGTCCCAAAATCTATCTCAATGATACCGGGCTTCTAACTTCTCTTTTAGGGATTGACAAAGAGCAGCTCGAAAATAACCGTACATTGCTGGGACATGTTTTTGAAAATTTTGTGGTAAATGAAGTGGCTAAACAGATTTCCTGGAGTTCTTCCTATACCAGGATGTTCCACTTCAGAGCCCATAATGGCAACGAGGTGGATCTTCTGCTTGAGAATGAACAAGGTAGATTGACAGCAATAGAAATCAAGTCATCATCAAGTGTTAATGCAAAAGACATACGAGGTATCAGGTATTTGAAAGATACTATAAAAGAAAAATTTCATCGTGGAATAATTATATATACCGGTAATGATAGTATCTCCTTTGACAGAGATATTCACGCCATTCCTGTTGGAGCGCTATGGGCATGAATGAAACTACGAAAGTAATTAAAGAGCAGGAACAAAAACCATGATAGCAATTATCGATTATAACGCCGGCAATTTGACTTCTGTGAAAAGGGCGTTGGATTATCTTGGCCTTGACGCTGTTGTTACAAAAGAGAGCGAACAGATTCTTAGTGCCGACAAGGTAATTTTCCCCGGTGTTGGCCACGCAAAAGCAGCCATGAAAATCCTTGCAACACGAGGTCTGGATCAAACTATCCGGCGGGTATTTGAAAAAGGTACGCCGCTTATGGGTATCTGTCTTGGCACGCAGATTATTTTGTCCCGGTCTGAGGAGGGAGATACGGCATGCCTTGGCCTTATTGAGGGCGTCTGTCCAAAGTTTAAGCTATCCGATTCGTCACTGAAAATTCCTCACATAGGATGGAATGCGGTTAACATCACGCAGGAGCATTTTCTCCTTAAAAATTTGAAAGAGGGTGACGAACTCTATTTTGTACATTCATACTACCCGCAGCCATCGAAGCCGGAGCGGGTGTATGCTGTTGCTGAATATGAGATTGAATTTCCCGTTGCCATAGGTTATAAAAACCTGTTTGCGACACAATTTCACCCGGAAAAGAGCGGGCCAATCGGATTACAGATACTCAGGAACTTTTCAGAATGGGATGGTGTATCATGCTAAGTAAACGACTGATTTCCTGCCTTGATGTTCGTGATGGTAAACTAGCTAAAAGTATCAAATTTGTTGACACAAAAAATATTGGTGATCCTGTTGAGAAGGCGAAGCAATACTACGAAGATGGCCTTGATGAGCTGGTTATGTATGATATTACCGCTTCCAGTGATAAGCGGGATATTATGATTGATGTTGTCAGTGAAGTGGCCTCGCAGGTGTTTATTCCCTTCTCAGTGGGCGGTGGACTCCGTACTGTTGAAGATTGCAGCAGAGTGCTCCTTGCCGGTGCGGAAAAAATTAATGTCAATTCCGCCGCAGTGAAAAATCCGCAGTTGATTGCGGAGGCATCCAAAGCATTCGGTGCGCAGTGCGTGGTTCTTTCTATGGATGTACTGCGAGTCGATGTGTCGGATAAAATTCCTTCCGGATATGAAATAGTCATACATGGCGGCAGAACCCCTATGGGTATTGATGCTATCCAATGGGCCGGCAAAGGTGAGAAGCTTGGCGCCGGTGAAATTGTGGTTAACTCTATCGATGCCGACGGCACGAAAGAAGGGTATGAAATTATTCTTACCAGAACAATCGCTGAAAGTGTTTCCATTCCTATTATTGCTTCAGGCGGCGGCGGCAAACCTGAGCATCTCTACGATGTCCTTACTGAAGGGAAAGCAGATGCCGCGCTTATTGCTTCTATGCTCCATTATGGTGAATATACCATTAGAGAAATAAAAGAGTATTTGAATGGGAGAGGGATAAAAATTCGTTTACAATATGCATAAGCATAAATCGCGCAAGAAATTCCTAATGAAGGAAACACTAAAACAAACTCATCTGCAAATCCTCTTCCTTACCTTTTCGTCTGTATTCATGCTTCCGTTCCTCCAGAAGCTCTGTTTCTATCTTGTCAAGGAATGGGCTGCGTTTCAACGAATGTTCCCTGCCAAAAATGAATCTTCTTTTTGTGTACGAAAGGATAAGGAATTTTTGTGCACGGGTCATACCGACATACAGAAGCCGTTTTTCTTCGTTGTAATCCGAGCGTTGATTTTCAAGAATAGAATAGGGAAGCAGGCCGTCTTCACACCCGGCAATAAAAACACAGGGAAACTCCAGTCCCTTTGCAGCGTGCAGGGTCATGAGGCTAACCGCTTCAACATTTGATTTGTAAGTATCAGTGCCGCTCCCCAGATCGGCAGCAAGAATAAATTGCTCAGTATTGTTTTTGTACGCTGCACTGAAATCAAGAAGCTCGTTAAAAAGAGGCTTATCTTGTTCTTTATTATGATTTTCAAAGAAGGTGTCGAGGATGGCGTTTATTTTTATTTTCACAGATTTTTGCGCTCGGATAGGTTCAAGGGCGTGTGTAATAGCAGCAGACTGAGTAGATAATTTTGTGCTGAGTATTTCAGTTAGCATTTCCTGCTGAGGATTCATTGTGAGTTTTAGGAGCTGCACTACGGTTTTGACCGGTTCCCGTTTAAAGAAGAGGGTGTCTCCCACACATTGGTAAGGAATGCTGTGGTCATGAAAAGCTTTTTCGATAGCATTCATTTGTTTACCTATCCTGCAGAGTACTGCAAAATCTGAAAGACTTGTTATCTCTTCTGCACGGTTACCTTCGGTTATATTACTGTCCATAGAGAAAAAACGAAGGCCGCCGATCATCTCTTCAATAGTCCGTGCGATGAATTCAGCCTCGCTTTTATCGGTATTCTGCGGAGAAATGGCGATCTTGACCCCATCATGGAGCCCTTCGAGGAATCGGTCCTCTGCCGTGTCGCTGATTACCTGTCCCGATGCCTTAAGTATCCTGTTTGAACAGCGATAGCTCTGTTTTAATTTGTAAACAGCAGCGTTTGGATAGTCCTGTATAAATGTCCGAATATAGGCGACGTCAGCGCCGCGAAATCCATAGATCGCCTGATTCGGGTCGCCGATAACAAAAAGATTTTTACCGATATCCGCTACCAGGTGTTTGATCATATAATATTGTGCAAAATTAATATCCTGGTATTCATCAATGAGAATCCATTTGAATCTGTTTTGGTATGACGTCAGTATTTCCGAATGATCATTACAAAGAAGCGTTGGTTTATAGATTAAATCGTCAAGGTCAAAGATATTCTGTTGTCGCAGAACCTTTTCGTAGAGTACGAATTGCTCGGCAAGAAGCGGGTCTTCAATGTGTTGTACCGTTTTCAGGTTTTGCTTGGCTTCGGTAATGGCAGCGGATATCTCTCTAATCCGTTTTTTATCGCACCGTGTTTTCTGTTGCAGAATATAGCGTCTGTCATCCTCATCAATGATTGAAAACTCTTTAGTCCGGCTGAAAAGGTCATGGTATTCTCTAAGCATAGAGAAGCCAAGAGCGTGGAATGTCGAAAGGTGCACTTTGTCAACAACTGATTTTTTACTACTGAGTGAAATGAGCCGTTTTTTCATCTCCCGGGAAGCTTTGTTGGTAAAGGTTACCGCAAGTATGTTTTCCGGGGATACTTCGTGATCACGAATCAATGCAGCAATCCTGCAGGTTAGCACATGCGTTTTACCGGTACCCGGCCCGGCAAGGACTATGGCAGGTCCGGTGCCGTGTTCCGCAGCGCTGCGTTGTTCATTGTTAAGATGGGCGAAGGGATTCGCTTCATTGTATGAAGGCTCCGGTTCTGCAACTTTACTACTATCATTTTCATCCTGCTCCCGGTTCTTCTTTTCAAGCCGCCGGTATTCTTCAAGGTCGAAGTTACTCATTTTTCTCTTTGTGCGTGGAGTAGTATCCGGCTTTGCGCTGTCAGTAAAAAGGGTCTCCTGAGAGGAGAATGTGTTACGTTCATGGGGCTGAAACACTTTGATTTTACCAAACTCTCCATCGAATCCCTCGGTGATAATAACTTCTCTATTCCTCATTCGGTTCACTGCTTCAGCTAATTCATTATACCCCACAGAGGCAATATCTTCAGGAGAGATGTCCAGCAGAATGGAGAATTCCGGTCCCAGCTTTTTAATCACTTCCAGGTAGAGCGATTTAATTTTTTTTGAGGATGGGCCGACACCGACAATCTCCGAAAGAATTTCAGGTAAGGGAATGATGCAGGTATAGGGATGGCGATTCTTTCTTTCATCGGGATTCTCCCGATCGGAGAGTTGTACTACCCGGTTCATGACGCCAATAGTAACTTTTTTATTACAGGCGGTACAGATACCATTATTGCGCAGGGTTTCAACGGGATCCCAGAGGATAGTGCATTTTCTATGGCCGTCATAATGGTATTTCCCTTCCTGCGGGAAGAATTCTATGGTGCCGTGGAAGCGGTCCGGGTCGCCCGTTCTCAAGGTGTCGGTTATTGCATCATAGGAAAGATCCGTAGTAAAAATGTTAGCTTCTCTGCCGAGTTTTTCAGGAGAATGGGCGTCTGAATTTGATATGATTGTATATTTGTCAAGAAAGCTGCATATCCAGTTCATTGCCGGATCTGAGGAGAGGCCGGTTTCTACCGCATGAATGTAGTCGGACAGGTCGTCGTAACATTCTTCAATGGTATCAAAACCGGATTTTGCACCGAGTGCAGAGAACCAGGGTGTCCAGATATGTGCCGGGACAAAGAAGATATTTTCCGATGCGTTCAATGCAATATCCAGCAGGTCGCGTGAGTCAAGACCGAGGATCGGTCGGCCGTCGGAAGTAATATTGCCGCCGATCCTGGTCAGGGCATGCTGGATTTTTTCTACCGTTTCAAAGTCCGGGGCGAATATGACATTGTGCACTTTTCGTACCTTGCCATTTTTTTTATAGATACAGCTCACTTCGGCAGTGAGGACAAATCGCACGTCAGCGCCGGTGAGATGCCGGGTTACCTGTGAAGGATCGACCGCTAAAGTTTTTTTTAATTTGAAGAGTCCCTGTTCGGCAGGTTCCAGTTTTTCTTTTAATTCCTGTATCCATCCCGGGTGAGTGAAATCGCCGGTGCCGATAACCGTTATACCTTTTAAGCGGGCCCAATAATCGAGATGTTCCGGGGTAAGGTTCTTGCTGGTAGCAATAGAAAAATGGGAGTGGATATGAAAGTCTGCAATAAATCTCATGGTAATTTTCCTCTGGTATCGGTAATATACATGCAATTGTTTAATGTAACCGTTTAATTTCTATCCATGAAAATACTATCATACACTGAAAGACATTGTCATAATTTTCATCACCTGGAAAGTTTTCTCTTGTAAATGCTTTGGGGAGAGATGTTGTGAAGAAAAAGAGGTTTTCCGATAAGTAAAAAGTTTAGTCTGGCGATAACCAACCGGAAAATTTTGAATAAAAACCATATATATTTCTCAAATTTTCCAACTGTTTTTGGGATACTAAAAGGATATTTTTCCATTCATTTCCCAGGTGATTTTCAGGCTTTTTCTTTAATTTTATAAATTCCCGAAGGGTACAATATGTTGTAAATTATTCTCGTTCGACAACAATATGGTGTGTAAGTCATTGATAACTCTGTGGTTATAAATTGTGCGAAAAAAAACCATTTTTAGGGTTGAAATTTAGTTGTTTTATTGTATAATTTTTATGAAGTTTTCATGAGTTTATTATTATATTTTTAACCAATGTATTCCCCAATACAACTATCATTAGAAAGGAACCCCACACTTGACACATACGACAAAGACCCAGTTCATGACCGAAGAAGGTTCCCTCGCTATTTATCTCAAAGAAATAGGAAAAAACAGGAACTTGACACCTGCGGAAGAGGCGGAAGTCGCTATCCGCATCCGGCAGGGTGATCAAAAAGCTTTGGAAAAATTGGTAAAAGCGAACCTTCGTTTCGTTGTGAGTGTTGCACGGAATTACCAGAACCAGGGTTTACCACTCAGCGATCTTATCAATGAGGGAAATCTTGGATTGATTCGCGCTGCAAAACGATTTGATGAAAAGAAGAATTTTAAATTTATTTCGTATGCAGTGTGGTGGATCCGCCAGGCCATTCTGCAATCGCTGGCAGAGCAGTCCCGTATCATAAAGCTGCCGTTGAACCGTGTTGGTACTATTCATAAGATTGGCAAAATGCAGGGAAAGCTTGAACAGCAGTATCGGCGTATGCCCAATGTGCAGGAAATTGCACAGGAACTGCAAATTACAGAGAATGACGTTAAGGAGACAATAAAAATCGGTAACAGCCATATGTCTCTTGATGCGCCAATCCAGGATGGGCAGGATTCCAAGCTTCTTGATGTGTTTGTTGATAACAATCAGGAACAGCCGGACGATCAGGTAATCGAACGTTCACTCAAAGTGGAAATCGATAAAACACTCGATACCCTTACGGAACGTGAACGAAAAGTGCTGCGGATGTATTTCGGTATTGGTGATGAGACAGCGCATACACTTGAAGAGATCGGGCAGAGGTTTCATCTGACCCGTGAACGTGCCCGCCAAATAAAAGAGAAAGCTATCAGCCGCCTGAAACGCTCAAGCCGTTGCAAGACTTTGGCAGCATATAGAACGTAAAAGTCCTTTATACGTTTCGAAAATACCAGCCACCTTGTCCTTGAAGGATAGAGTGGCTTTTTTTTGTAACCTCTGCACCCTGCACCTCTGAACAGTTACTTTCCTTTTTGCGGACAAGATGACATGGTGTATTAAATAATAAGAAATGCCGGCTAGAATTTTTCCGTAATTTATTTTAATAAACAAAGTAATTATCCTGTAAGAATTTATGATGGAGGTAATAACTATGGCTATAAGATCGGCAAACCCGGCGCTTAATAAAAAAACATTTGCTGCACTTGGCCAAACAGCAGCTTCAGGACAGGCAATGACCATAGAAGGAACGGTGAATAAGACAGTAATCCTGATGGGCTGTCTTCTTTTTACCGCCTTTTATTCCTGGACACATCCTCAGGCCGTAGTCCTTATGCCGGTGGGAATAGTTGGTGGATTAATACTTGCAATTATAACGGTTATGAAAAAAGAACTGGCCGGGATTACGGCGCCATTGTATGCCCTTTTTGAAGGACTGGCACTTGGATCTCTTTCGATCTATTTTGAGATGCGGTTTCCCGGTATTGTCATGAATGCGGTTGTGCTGACTTTTGGCACTTTAATCACATTACTTTTAGCCTATCGGTCAGGCCTGATTAAAGCTACGGAAAATTTTAAGCTGGGAGTCACTGCTGCAACAGGTGGAATTTTTTTCCTCTATATGATTTCATTCGTAATGGGATTTTTTGGTGTGCGTATGTCCTTTCTGCATGATAGTTCTCTCTTGAGTATCGGTATCAGTTTTGGCGTCGTCATTATCGCAGCACTCAATCTGGTACTCGACTTTGATTTTATTGAGCAGGGTGCCGAGTATGGTGCACCAAAGTATATGGAGTGGTATGGTGCGTTCGGATTGATGGTGACACTGATCTGGCTTTACATAGAGATATTGCATCTTCTTGCAAAATTGCGGGGCAGAGATTAAACACGTATTTTTGAAGTATCCACTGCATATCATAAATCACAAAAATGATTACACGAATAGTTATCTGTCTGGTATTAACATTTTTCTGTTTATATGCTCAGCCATGTGAATTCACACTCGCCCGTCTTCACTATGAAGGCGGCGGCGATTGGTATGCCAATCCTTCGTCCTTACCGAATCTCGTCCAAGCGGTGAAAGCACGTACTAAAATTCCGATATGTGACACCGTGACAACAGTTAAGATCATGAATGATGATCTGTTCCGTTACCCATTCATTTATATGACCGGCCATGGCAATGTCCATTTTTCACATGCGGAACGGGTACGGTTGCGTAAGTATCTGGAAAATGGCGGCTTTCTCTGGGCCGATGATAATTATGGCATGGATAAATCATTCCGCAGGGAGATTGCTGCTCTTTTCCCAGAGAATCCATTGATTACAGTTCCACGGGATCATGGGATCTATAAAAGTAAGTACTCACTCACAGGGCTTCCCAAGATTCATGAACATGATGCGAAACCGGCTCAGGGGCTGGGTATATTTTTTAACAATCGACTGGTGGTTTTTTATTCATACAGCTCGGATATCGGGGATGGTATGGAAGACCTGGATGTACATAATGATGGGTCGAAATTGCATGAGTCAGCCCTGAAAATGGGGGTGAATATTATTGCCTGGTTTTTTAATCCTTAACCCGGATAAACTGCTATAGTCCCATTTATGGGGGATAAATACCTTTACTAAATATTTTTCTACCCTGAAGGGCACCCTTGCCACATTGTGCCCCTTGAGGGTAAAAAAATACTCATGGTGCCCTTCAGGGCATAGCCGTCAGGCTAACTGTTGTAACCCATTGTTAATAACAACAATATATTGTCCCTACGGGACTGTGGCATCTTGTTGTTTCATCAATTGCGAGAGATATATAGTCCGATTCATTAAATTTGCAACACTATTAAATGATTATGTATTGTCATTATGACACCGATAAGTAGTTTTCCAATCTGGATAGAGGATATATGCCGATTATCAACTAAGAATAGAATATGTTGCAAATTTAAT
>JAUVGS010000297.1 GCA_030593665.1 Chitinivibrionales bacterium
CGACATACTGCACCAATAGAAAGCGGTGGCACGTGGTGCACAACAATCCTTTATCCTGTGCGATATGCCCTTTGGTTCATATGAATCCCCCCAGCAGGCACTGGAAAATGCACGTTTATTGTGCACTCATGGGGCCGACGGTGTCAAGATCGAATCTGAAAAAAACGCACTGGATAAAATATACTATGTTGCATCCCATGACATTCCAGTCTGTGCTCATATCGGGTACACCCCGCAAACACCCGGTCTTGCGGTATCGGTACAGGGGAAAGATATTGAGCGGGCCCTGGAACTCGTATCACTCGCCAAAGAGTGCGAACAGGCAGGTGCATGTATGATCGTTCTTGAGCTGATCCCTGAACGGCTTGCCAAGCTTATAACCCGGACGATCTCGATTCCGACAATCGGTATTGGCGCCGGGAGATATTGTGACGGCCAGGTGCAGGTTATTCTGGATGTCCTTGGTTTGTCTGAAAGGATATTCCGTCACGCGAAAAAATACACTAACGCTGCCGAAATGTATGCTGATGCTGTTACAGCCTATATCAGTGACGTTCAGAACGGCTACTTTCCAACAGAAAAAAACATTTCACCCATATCGGACGACGTTATTAATCAGGTCGCCGAGTCACTTAAAAACAGTAAGGCAGCACAATAACCATGGCATACGAAAAAGAACTTGCCGTCGCACGAGACGTTGTACAAAAGGCCGGGGAGATTCAGTTAACCAATCAGTCGAAACTGAGGGATATTGAATTGAAGTCTGATATGTCTCCGGTTACCGAAGTTGACAGGCAGTGTGAACAGCTCATCCGCGACGCCCTGCTCGGAGCCTTCCCACAGGACGGCTTTATTGGTGAAGAATCCGGAGACAAACCGGGCACCAGCGGCAGGCGGTGGATTGTCGATCCTCTTGACGGTACACGGCCTTATATCCGCGGAATTCATACGTACAGCATACTCATCGCCCTTGAGGAAAACAGTGAATTTGTCATTGGTATTGCCCATTTCCCAGCTATAAAAGAAACCTACCGGGCGAGCACAGGAGAAGGTGCTTTTTGTAATGGTAATCGAATACATGTTTCTCAGACTCGCGATGTTACACAGGTCATGGGGAGCTGTTTGGGTATCATTGAAAAAGCGGATTCAGAAGAGGGGAAAAAACTCTTTTCTCTTATGCGGCAATGGGATTATACCTATGGTTTCATGGATGCCTATTCCTATATGAGTCTTGCCTCCGGAAAACTGGACGTCTGTATAAGCCTGATTGACAAACCATGGGACCGCGCAGCAGCAGCATGCATTGTCACAGAAGCCGGAGGACAGTATTCAGATCTCAGTGGTAACAGGACGGTACACAGCAGCTCGTTTGTACTTTCAAACGGCTCTCTTCACGATAGTATAATAAAACATTTTACTGAGCGTCAGCACCAGCCGGATAATTAACACCAATATACACGTGTGCATAACGTATTTTGAGTACCTTTTAACTCCCGATGTTTCCAGCATACCAAGGAGATTGTGGCGTGTCAGAGAAAAAGAAAACGGAAGAAAAAACCACTGCCGAATCAACAACCAGCCCGGAGGAACGCAGAAGCGAAAAAGCCGGGATTCTTAATTTTACGCGGGAAATGGTCTCCGCCCTGCTCATGGCGTTTGTCGCGATCGTCTATGTTATTCAGGCATTTAAAATCCCAACCGGCTCCATGGAAAACAGCCTTCTCGTTGGTGATTTTCTACTTGGTATAAAATTTATTTATGGCGCGCCGGTTTTCCCCTTTGCCTATACAAAGTTTCCTGGAATTACAAAACCAAAACCCGGAGATGTAGTCATTTTCAAGTACCCGGGATCCGATCCAAAAGATTATATCAAGCGCTGCGTTGCAGGTCCTGGACAGACTATTGAAATAAAACAGAAGAATGTATATATCGATGGGGAAAAAATAGCCTTAGCACCGCGAGGAAAATACAAGAATAACGGCCTCCTTCTTTCAGAAATCATGGATTATGAAAAGTTGAGAATACCCGCTAAAGGTGACACAATTTATCCAAACGCCCTGCCGATACGAGAGTTTCTTTTCTGTAAGCATCTTATTCATCAGGAAAATCCTGAATTATCACTTGCCTATAGATTTCAAAGTACACCGATATTAAATCGATTTTTTCACTACAAACGTGGTGAAGAGCGTGTTACCATGAAATTTGCCGTGTATATTGATGATGAACAACAGAATTACGCCAGAATCAGTACGATGACAGACAACTGGATCCATCTCAAATATCAGTTGGACATGATAAAAGAAAACTTACACAACGAGTATATAACTCTTGATACCATCAGGGATACCTTAAACGACTCCCTGGCCGATTCAGCGACCTACCGGATACCCAGAATTGAAATCAGGAATATGGTTTTTCTTGACGGTAAAAGAGTGAATAAATACATAGTAAAAAATGACAACTATTTCATGATGGGTGATAATCGCGACAACTCGCTGGACTCGCGTTTCTGGGGATACCTTAATCGTAATTTCGTAAAAGCTAAGGCGTTCATACTTTACTTTTCATTAGCAAAATTCTATGAAAACGGTAAGGGAGAACAAAAATTATTTGAGCAGACGATCATGCGATATCCGCATGGCAAAATAGTTACACAGAGTGACGATCCCAAAGAACTGGTAAATGTACTTGGTTACCTCCAGCAAAATCGCTATCATTGGCATTGGAATGAAAAGGGCGAGTTGATCACGGGTAAACGCCGCCGTATTCCACTCTTCTTCTTCCCCTTAAAGATTCGCTGGAACCGCATCGGCAAATTGATCCGCGGATGGGATGGGGTGGAGAAGAAATAGGTTATATTACATTCAAAATTATTACTCCGGCTATTAAATTGCACCATTTATTTTATCTGTCATTTCGAGTAGGCCCACTTTTTCTCTATGGAGAAATCTTGCTTTTTGCTTTATTTAATCGTTGGAGTAGTAGTTACCATTGTAACACGTCCAATTCAGATAAACACATTAAACACTCCTGCCTTTCCAAATTGCTTACCTGCCATACCATCAATTATTTATAATTAGGGAGAACTAAAATCCCTCCCTTCCACATCTGTACCAGTGGAATCATTCATAATAACCGAGGTAGTACTAAATACATTCTTCAATAACTCACATGAACACAAAGCATATCATTTCAATCAGTTTTCTTTTTCTATCCGGATTAGTAATAAACATACTTGCGGCTACCCCGCCTCCCCGCCAACTGTTCCTTCAGGATGAAAACAACATCTGGCTGGGAACACAGCTTGGTTTATGCCGGTACCAGAGTGAAAACGAGTTCTGGACAACCGTGAAATCCGATCCGGTCCTGGATATGTGCCTGGATGAAGACATCGTGTGGCTGGGAACAACCAATGGACTTCACTACGCAGATAGACGATACCTTGACTGGAAGAGGTATACTGCGGAACAGGGACTGCCGTCTGACTCTATCATCAGAGTCGTCGCAGATATGGATTATATCTATGCCGCCGGCCCGCATGGTTTGGCACGAATGGACAAACTGGTAGAACAGTGGGAAACGATAGGAGACTTCTCAACAAAACAAATTTACGATTGCTATATCGACCAGGATTATCTGTGGGTTGCCACGGATCAGGGAATTCATTACTTCGAAAAACAGTATGAAAAATGGAAAACATATACTGCTGAAAGCGGTTTACTTTCCAATACGGCGCTTAAAATTTTCTTCT
>JAUVGS010000012.1 GCA_030593665.1 Chitinivibrionales bacterium
GTTAAATCATCACAGGATTTATGTGTGTAGCAATCGTGGGATTCTACAGCATTGGCGGAGGTTACCGGACAGTTTCAGACACGTTTCTATATTTCATCGGGGATTGATTTACACACATTATTTATTTTTTTAATAAGTTCAGGTATGTCTTCTTTCACTACCCGCCAAACGATCTTCAATTGAACGCCGAAATAATTATGAATTACCTTGTCACGCATTCCGGCCATTGTTCTCCATGGAATTTCCGGATAATTGTTTCTCACTGAATCCGGAATATTTTTTGACGCTTCGCCGATTATCTCAAGACAGCGAATGACGGCATAGTTGGTTTTGTCATCTGCGGCAAAGGCGTTATAATCCATATTGCCGACATATTTCACAGCTTTATGCATATTGTTATAGATATCGTTTACAAAAATACGCACATTCCGTTTCATATTTTAACAACCTCCGGAATAATGTATTTCTTTAATTCCGGACGTATACATTCGCGCGGAACAAGATCTACTTTTCCCTTTAATGTATCACTTAAATAATTTTCCAACTCCACAATATCAAGCAGGCCGGGAGTTTCCTTATAATCGACATATACGTCAATATCGCTATCCGCTTTTTGTTCACTACGTACATATGATCCGAAAATCCCGATATCAATAACACCGTAACGGCTTTTCAGTTCTTTTTTCAATTTTACCAGACTATTCACTATTTCCTTAAGACTTTTCAAGAGACGTTCCTTTGTTTTTTTGTACCGGGTATACTCTTAAAATACTCATTTGCAGTTCATTTGTCGTTTATTTTTGAAAACAGCGCTTTTATCAGTCCTATCTCTATTCTTCCACCAATTCTTTTCCACTTTTCGCGCCCTGCTTTTTCAAGTATTCGATTATTGCATCGTGTTCCTTACATTTCACATACCCCATAGCGTACATCTCTTGAGAAATTGTCAGTCCAGGCTCTTTCTTTATCTCAGGTGGTTCTTCATCCTCCTCAATGTCCTCGGGTTCAGGCTCAGATTCTTCTTTGCCTCGTACAAAATACAAGTCGTTTATGCCACGCCATTCTTTGTTAGCCATGTTTTAATTTTCCCGGTGAAAAAATGCTTCCTTATTATAATGCTTTAAGGTGATCAGGGATGAATAGTTATTTACCGATTTCTCCGTTTTTATCTGTTTTTACTAAATAGAGCTTCATGCCTCCCATATACTCTAAAGCACCAAGTATAATATGACCACCATTTTCGTCGGTTTTGACAATATACACCCCACTATTTTCAATGTTATAAATTCCACCTGCAGCTATATATCCACCATCTGATGTTTGATTGACAGATACTCCACCATAGCCATAATCAAAGCTACTTTGTGCATAATTCTTTTTCCAGATAACATCCCCGGATGAGTTCGTTTTCATAATAAAAAATACTTTATCATTTTCTGATCCGGTAAGTATATACCCTTTATCATCTGTCTGTTTTACACACCCATGTTCATAACCAGTACCAATATTTTCAAAAAGAATCTCAAACCAATTCTCAGTCTTCGCACTATTCGCCGGCGAATACTCCGTAGTATCACTCTCACCAAACGCAGTATAATATCCTCTCACTTTATACCAGTATTGGGTATTAATATCAAGCTGCCTGTCAGTATACCCTGTTCCAATAGTGTCTTTAACAACGAAATAATTAACACCATCCCGCGAGCGGTACACAAGATAACGGTCGCAGTCTGTTATTGAACTCCAGGAAAGTGATATACTTCTATTGGTGGTATCTGTTATGGTTGGTTTGACCGGTGTGGCAAGATCAGGTTTATAAAACACATAAAAAAAATCTATTGTGAATTTTGAGGCGTTATCAGTGGCGGTTATCTCAATCAGGTTCCATACTTTTTTATTGGTATAAGCGGTAGCCGCACTGAAGTTCCAGCTTGCGGTTCCGGTAACAGATACCCCGTTTCCATTGATTTTGGCGGTAACAGAGGCAATACCGGCGTCGCTTCCGGCGGTACCGGATATTGTCGGAGTAGAGACATACAGCGAAGCGGAATCGTTATAAACCGTCGGCATATTGATTACTATAGTGGGCGCACCGAGTATAGAGGTTGTGGCATTGATTTCATTGCTTCCCGCTTTTGAGAGATTGGTATTATGCACATACACTTTGATATAGTAGGGCGTATTCTCGGCAAGACCGGTAACAGTATCGTTCGTTTTTAGTTGATTTGTGATAGTTGGCCCCGGTAAACTGCTCTCATTCACATTCGGCGACGTGGAATAAAAAATCTTATACGCACTGAACTCGGCATCGCTGCTCTGCGTCCAGGAAATACCAATGCTGTTGTAGGCAACGTGTGTTGGTGATGAAAGTGTCACTGCCGGGGTGGAATCAGAGACCGTAATAATGAGTTTTAATTCTGATGAAGCCGGTGGGGTGTGATTGTCAGATGCGGTTATGGTACAGACCGTATCGTTCTTTCCAGAAAACGCGCTGAAATCAGGCATCCAGGACCATTGTGAGGTATCAACATTAAAGGACCCAAAGGTTTTCGAAAAAGTAACGACCTCGCCTTCATTGTCTCCCGCAAAGAGAGTCATAAAATTACAGGGAAGTGTCGAACCCTCGGTCACTGCAAGCAGCACAGTACCCTCTGTCCACACCGGGGCACTGTTGGAATCAATTACTGCGATATGAATAACAAATGAATCAATACCCATAGCATTTACACTGTCTGTGGCATAAAAGGTAACGTCCGGAAAAAGATATGGACTATTCAATCCGTCAGTCACAGAAAAATCCGGTGAATAGGAAAATGCCCCTGAAGTTGTGGTGTAACTGGCGTTAGCGGGAAGGTTTTTCGCCGGCCTCAGGTATGCTACGTTCCCGGAATCAGGATCCGTCGCGGCCACGGTAAATGACACTGTTTTCATCTCTGTTACTTTAACGGTATCGCCTTTATGCAGGGTATTAATAGCTATCTCAGGCGGGCGATTGACGTTGCCGACACTAACAAGAAATGAGCCGGTATCGGTTTCCCACTGCCAATTTTCGGTGGATTCTCAAAATTTGGTTTTACCGGGTCACCGCAAAAAAGCCATATCCCGATCATACCCGAAAGCGCAACAATTGTCAGAATACCATTTCGATTTAAATTCATATTAAAACTCCTTGCTAGGTAAATGTTCTATTCTGGTGCTCATACTATAGTAGTCAGAATAATTGATGTGTCTGATTATGTCTGTGATGGTGGTCACATATTCAATTCTTTTGGTGGGCTACCTGCTTGCAAATAGAAGAAAAACTGTTATATGGGATGGTTGCAATAAGAAGGGAAAGACAGTACGGTCTGGCAAGTATCTTCTTCCTTATTCTCCTTGAGCATATAGAACTCTGCTTTTTCATTCACTTCAATCGGTAATTTCATCGACAATCCGTTTAAAGTGCTTCTTAAGCGCGGGAAGATCATGGGTTACAACCTGCCAGACTATTCTATAATCGACACCGAGGTAGGAGTGAATAACTTTATCACGCATACCGGCCATTTTTCGCCACGGGATATCCGGATATCGCAGTCGAACGGCCTCCGGCACATTTTTTACTGCTTCACCAATTATTTCAATACAGCGAACAACCGCGTAATTTTTCTCTTTATCAGCGACAAATGCCTGGTAGTCAAGTTGTTTCACAAATTTTTCGGCGAGTGAAATGTTTTCAATAACATCATTAATATACAAACGCACTTTGCGTTTCATACGGGAACCGCCTCGGAGAGGATAATTTCTTTTAACTCCGGACGTACGCTTCTCCGTAAAACAATATCGACTTTTATTCCAAGGCTTTCAGACAAAAAAATCTCCAAACCAACGACATCAAGCAGAGAAACTTCCCTGTCAAAATCAACAAGGACATCCAGATCACTGTCCTCACGCTGCTCTCCACGAACATACGAACCGAAAAGTTCGATTCTTGAAACGCCATAATCTTTATGAAGCACGTTCATTAGAACTGAGATTTTCCTCTTTATTTCTTCAACACTCTTCATTGTATAATTTTTCTCCCGGGCGAATTTGCAAAGGATACTTGCCTGTTCAACACATTTTTTTTAGTAAGATATACTATTAAAATACTCATTTGTATCTCATCATTTTATTAAAACCGCATTTAAACGTACGTTTATCCGTCCTATCTCTATTCTTCCACCAATTCTTTTCCACTTTTCGCACCCTGCTTTTTCAAGTATTCGATTATTGCATCGTGTTCTTTACAGGTTACTTTATCCCATTTGTAAGATTCTTCGGTGCCGAATTCAAGAGCGGCATTCATCCATTCTATTTCCTGTTTTACCTTATTCATTTTTGACTGTTCAATAATACCAATTTCCCCTCCATCTACAGGCTCCTCTTCACCTCCCCTGGTATCATAAAAAACTTCACCGTCACCGGCTTCAAGCTGCGGCATCTCCAAAAACTCACTTTCCACCTTCCTTTCCCGCGCTCTCGGGTGGTCTGACTTGAAAAAATATTCACATGTAGCATCTGCGGGTTTTTCAGAATCGTTGTAATAGTTTTCATCGTACCAGAGCTTCGGGATTTTTGCTTCCGCATAATAAGCACCTTCTTCACTCTTGTTTGTATGAGCACGCACCTGATATTTATGATCG
The DNA here is from genome assembly GCA_030593665.1 of Chitinivibrionales bacterium. Next base: position 4,662 of record JAUVGS010000012.1, read on the forward strand.
TATTCCACAGCATCTTTTCCGGTACCATAGTTGGAAAACAGGGTAAACTCTATTTCTGCGCTCTTTTTTCCCTCTTTTAGAAACTCTACCATTACCTTTACACTGCACTCCTTGAGAAAATCAAAACCATCCGGGCCTGGGACAAAGACTCCTTTGGAAATTTTCAATTCAGGTTCTTCTTTCGTCGGCGGCTCATCAATTGCCTCAACATCTTCGGGCGTTGCCTCCGGCGAATCTTTCTTTTTTACAAAATAAAAATCGTTTATACCATGCCAATCCTTATTGGCCATAAGCGCATTCTCCCAAGTAAAATCCAGTAATTATTACTTGACTTGCAAGAAATCGAAAATGTATGGTTATTTCCCGATTTCACCGTTTTCGTTGGTTTTGATAACATAGATTTTATTATTAGTTCCGACCTTCTTATATCCACAAAGGATATATCCTCCATCGGTCGTCTGCAAAACCTGACAAACAGTAATGCTATTGCCATCACCTAAATTTTTATGATAGATTTGATTACCACTAGCATCAGTTTTTACCAGGTTAATATAACTATCAGCATAACCCGCAATAATAAATCCACCGTCTGCTGTATTTGCAACTGATTGATATGAATAATCTGGAGAAAATGAATACTCCCTCCTCCAGAACACATTTTTTAAAGGGCTCCAATCTTTGCCTACTTTAATTAGTGTACTGTTCTGATTAACACCTAAAATAACAAAATGGCCATCATTAGCTTGGGCTAAGTATGAGGGTTTAATGCATGTATCCTGCCCGCATTCATAATAAGGTTTCGACCATAGAGAATCGCCCTGTGCATTTACTTTTGATAACAATGAGCCACCATTACATACGTAGCCCAATGATAAATATCCTCCATCAGTTAAAAGCAATCCTCCTTGGCAATGGTTAACACCGCCTAATGGATCATACCCAAATTTCCTTGCCCAAAGCGAATCACCTGAAGCATCAGTCTTAATAATTCTAGTGCTATTCTCACCTGTTGAAGAAAAAATAACGTAACCATTATTTGGATCATATATGGCTTCGTATGCTTTTACCCCATTCTCACCTATATATTGCTTCAGCCAATTCAGATTACCGTTAACATCTGTTTTCATCAAATAAACTTTCCCACCTGCACCACCAGTAACAATAAATCCATTATCACTTGTTTGTTCGACAGAAGATATCCCGTCTATGTTATTAAATCTCTTTGTCCATAAAGTATCTCCAGATTTGTTTATCTTTATCAATAATTCGAAACGGCTTCCTGAATTATCAGTAGTTGCTCCAGCAACAATATAACCTCCATCAACAGATTTACAAATATCATACCCATACTCGTTCTCTCCCCCAAAATCATACACACACTCAAACCAATTCTCAGTCTTAGCACTATTTTGCGGTGATTCATCCGTACTATCAGAAACTCCCTGAGCAGTATAATATCCCTTTATCTTATACCAGTACTGTGTATTAATATCAAGCGGCCTGTCCGTATAGTTGGTACCAGTGGTGTCTTTAACAACGATATAATTAACACCATCCCGTGAGCGGTGCACGAGATACCGGTCGCAGTCTGTTATCGCACTCCAGGAAAGGGAAATAGACCGGTTGGTTGTATCTGCTATCACCGGCTTTACCGGAACAGCAAGATCCGGCTTATAAAACACATAAAAAGAATCTGTTGTGAATTTAGAGGCGTTATCCGTAGCGGTTATCTCAATCAGGTTCCATGCTTTTTTATTGGTATAAGCGGTAGCCGCACTGAAGTTCCAGCTTGCGGTTCCGGTAACAGACACCCCGTTACCATTGATTTTGGCGGTAACAGAGGCAATACCTGCGTCGCTTCCGGCGGTACCGGATATTGTCGGAGTAGAGACATACAGCGAAGCGGAATCGTTATAAACCGTCGGTATATTGATTACTATAGTGGGCGCACCGAGTAGGGAAGTTGTTGCGTTGATTTCATTGCTTCCCGCTTTTGAGAGATTGGTATTATACACATACACTTTGATGTAGTAAGACGTATTCTCGGCAAGGCCGGTAACAGTATCGTTCGTTTTTAGTTGATTTGTGATAGTTGGCCCTGGCAAACTGCTCTCATTCACATTCGGTGACGTGGAATAAAAAATCTTATACGCACTGAACTCGGCATCGCTACTCTGCGTCCAGGAAATACCAATGCTGTTGTAGGCAACGTGTGTTGGTGATGAGAGTGTCACTGCCGGAGTAGAATCAGAGACCGTTATAATAAGTTTTAATTCTGATGAAGCCGGTGGAGTGTGATTGTCAGATGCGGTTATGGTACAAACAGTATCGGTCTTACCAAGAAATGCGCTGAAATCAGGCGTCCAGGACCACTGTGAGGTATCAGCGTTAAAACTACCGAATGTTTTTGAAAAGGAAACGGTCTCGCCTTCATTGTCACCCGCAAAGAGAGTTTTAAAATTACAGGGAAGTGTCGAACCCTCGGTCACTGCAAGCAGCACAGTACCCTCTGTCCACACCGGTGCGCTATTGGAATCAATTACTGCGATATGAATAACAAATGAATCAATACCCATAGCATTTACACTGTCTGTGGCATAAAAGGTGACGTCCGGGAAAAGGTATGGGCTATTCAATCCGTCAGTCACAGAAAAATCCGGTGAAAAGGAAAACGCTCCATTCACCGTACTATAATTTGCGTTGGTGGGAAGATTTTTCGCCGGCGTAAGATATACTGAACTCCCGGAATCAGGGTCTGTTGCAGTTACGGTAAATGACACTGTTTTCGTCTCTGTTACTTTAACGGTATCGCCTTTATGCAGGGTATTAATGGCTATCTCAGGCGGGCGATTGACGTTGCCGACACTAACAAGAAATGAGCCGGTATCGGTTTCGAATCCGTCAGTCGCAAGAATCGCAACATTGAAATAACCACTGTCATCAAAATGTGATTTCCAGACAAGTTGGGAATCGTTGAAAACGATTGTATCGGAATGAGGGAGTTCATTCAAACCAAGGCTATAGGTAACCGGATCACCATCCGGGTCAACAGCTTTAAAGGTGACAGCAAGCGTAGAGTCTTCAGGCACATAGTAGTCTTCTTCCGGAAGACCGGGTTGAAACCGGGGAGAACGATTGATATTTATAACGGTTAACGCCAACACAACTGTGTCGTAAGCGCTGCCATCGAAAGCCCGAATCACTATCGAATATGCGCCCGAATCATTAAAGGTCGGTGTAAACAGATAGGTATCTCCAACAATCGTATCACCCACAGGATTACCGGTTCCCGGTAAAAATGTAAGCGAATCATCATCGGGATCGGTACATGAATCGGAAAGGGTTAAGGTACAGGCAGCATTTTCGTACATGGAAATATGCATGGTGTCAACAATCCACTCGGGAGGGCGATTGACATTTATAACGGTTAACACCAACACTGTCGTATCGCGGGCGCTGCCATCAAAAGCCTGAATAGATATATAGTATCGTCCCGAATCATTAAACGTTGGTGAAAACAGATAGGTATCTCCAACAATTGTATCACCTGCGGGATTACCGGTTTCATGTGAGTATATAAGCGGATCATCATCGGGATCGGTACAAGAATCAGAGAGGTTTAAGGTACAGGCAGCATTCTCGTACACGAAAGTATGCATGGTATCAACGGTCCATTCGGGAGGATTATTAACTACGATAAATGTCAGAGTGTCTTTCAGGCTGGTATCAGCGCCGAAATCATTGGTGACGATGCAGCGGTAATACCCGCTATCCGCATAAGCAAGAGTCGTAAACACCAGAGAGTCGTCTGTTTTTCCCGAAAGGGCAGCGCTGTTTTTATACCATTGGTATTTCAAAGTATCAGTACCAATGGCCTCAACGTACATGACATAGGGAGAATCGATAATCGCGGAATCAGAATTAAGAATCGCCTTTCCATTCTGAATCATCGGCGCGACACTGTCACCGATTGCCACAGTCAATAAACAGGTCAAACTGGTATCGGAACCATAGGTGTTTTTAACAATACAGTAATACCCGGCTGCGTCTGACAATGATAACGATGGAAAAAGCAATGTGTCATTAGTACCGCCTGTTACTGTCGCACTGCCCTTATACCATTGGAATGTAAGCGGGGTAGTTCCGGTGGCTGAAATATACATGCCGTATAATGATTGATACTCACTTGTACCAAACTCGGATATCTGTTTCCCATTGCCAATTTCCGGTGGATTCTCAAAATTTGGTTTTACCGGGTCACCGCAAAAAAGCCATATCCCGATCATACCCGAAAGCGCAATAATTGTCAGAATACCATTTCGATTTAAATTCATATTAAAACTCCTTAATATGTAAATGTTCTATATATGGTGCTCATACTATAGTAGTCAAAATAATTGATGTGTCTGATTATGTCTGTGATGGTGGTCACATATTAAATTCTTTTTATGGGTTCCTTGCTCGCAACCGAAAGAAAAACTATTATATGGGATGGCCGCAGTGAGCAGAGAAAATTGGTTCGATCAGGAAAGTATATTTTAAATATCCGAAGTGGTAAATCAGAAAAAGCAGTATCTTTTACGCTTCATAAATAACATTTTCTATTCGTGTTTTATCGTATTAAAAAGAGGCTTTGCGCCTCTTTTTTTTGAAATCAAGGTAAGCTTTTCAGGATTTGGGGCAGTATGTTCAGTGGACTGAGCTTATTGCAAAAACAGTGGTAAGAATTCTGAAACAGTAGTATATTTAACATACGAGAGACAATTGCAAAAGACTTCTTTAGTATCATGCAAAGTAAGGCGGGCAGGAAATATTATTTTTAAAATACAAGCAGCAGGATGTGGATTTTATAAGGCAAAAAATTTAATAATGCATAAGAAAAACACATAAAGAAACAGTATGAAAACAATAACACTTAAAGAGCAAAAAGTCGGGGAATTGGTCTCCCGGGAAACAATAAATAACATCGCTAAAGAGATTGCAAACAGGTTTAATCCTGAAAAAATTGTACTCTTCGGTTCTTATGCTTCAAATCGTGAAAACCCTGATAGTGATGTAGATTTCTTAATAGTAATGGAATCAGATTTACCACATTATCAAAGATCTGTACCATTACAACTCATGTTTCGCCCAATGCCATGTGCTGTTGATTTTCTGATATTTACTCCCGAAGAAGTTAACAATTGGAATGGCATTCCTAATCATATTATCACCGAAGCATTAAAAAATGGAAAGATAATCTATGAAAGAAAGTACTGATTTTGCCGCTCGCTGGTTACAAAAAGCAAAAAATGACCTAATTGCGGCCGAAAAGATACTTGAGATGGCAGAGGGGCCAACTGACATAGTGTGTTTCCACGCGCAGCAAACAGTGGAAAAAGCGTTGAAGAGTCTGCTTACATTTCACAAGCTTTCTTTTCCAAAAATCCACCATCTTGTCCGCCTGCTTGACCTTGCTCTACCATATTGCAGTGAGTTGGAAATGTTTCGGGAACAATTTGCCCTTATTTCGAATTATGCCGTGGAAGTTCGATACCCGGGTGATTGGGAAGACCCGATACGAAAGGATGCGCAGAAAGCGGTGGATACCGCCCAAAAGACAATACATTTAATACAGGAAAAAATTGTCAAATGATGGATTTTATAAAGCAAAAATATAACAAAAACCGAATTTCTTCCTTGCAGAGCATCTAATAATCCTATTGCCGGATTATCTGCTTCCCTGTTCCTTTCCACGCTTAGCACCATGCTGTCTGAGATAATCGATTATTTTGTCGTGTTCTTCGCATTTAACCATACCCATGCCATAGGCTTCTTTGGTGTTATACTCATACGCACCATATTGGTCTACAATCTTCCTAAACTCCCCATCACTCCTCGAACTGCTTAAAACCGCAACAACCGCATTTTCCTTACTTTTCTCCGCATCCCAAAGTCCGCCAGTTAGTTTTTCAAGCCCACCGGAAATACCATCACCTGAACCACCGTACCGCATATCATAAATCAGATTTACTTTCATCTGCCACGTCGCATAATCCCAGCGCGACTTATTGGGTGATTTCTCCGCATCTTCCACTGTTTTAATAGCTCTCGCTTTGAGATCAGCTTCTTTATCCATATAAAACATCATACGTTGTTTTTAACATAAGAAAAGCCACGTTATACTGCTTATATCCGGAATATCCCGGGATATTTTCATCTGCCCAGTCATCAATTCCTTTTAGACCTCCAAATCCATATTTTGCAGCTTCCAGAGGAGTGGGAGCTTATTATAAAGACAATGGTATGAATTCTGAAACAGTATTATTAAGCGGTTCAATCTCCATAATGTGTTTTTGCTCTCAATATAAAAACTACAATTTTATTTTCATCAACAGAATATACAATCCGATCTTTATAGCTTAATCGTATGGAATAATACCCTTTTAAAGGACCTGCAAGTGCTTTACCGCTATATGGAGAGACTGATATTTGATTTCTTACAATTTCTTTTGCTTTTTTCCGAAGTTTCGGTGTAAACGATTTAATGTCTTTGTGGGCCTGTTTGGAAAATAACACTTTATAGCTCATAGAGGCTCGCCAAAAACCTCATTAAATTCAACTGTATTCCCCTCAGACACTTCTTTTTGGGCAATTTTAAACTTCTCTTTAAACCCTGGGGCTGATAAAAGCTCCAGCGTTTCAACAAGACTTTCATATTCCTCTTCAGACATAAGTACAACATCACCTTTTCGATGATGTATGTGATAAATCTTATGTTTTTCCGTTGCACCCCGGATAATTTCGAAAAAATCCTGACGAGCGTTTGTCGCGGTAATTGTTGTCATTCTTAAGCCTCTCTTTATGTACAACTATATGTACACATTATATATCAAAATCCTGAAAATGTCAACCGTGTGACTCCACTCCCGCTGAATCAGCAAAAAACTCTTCGTAATTCTCAAAACGACCTCTAATTACGCCATATAACCAAGAGAACAGGTATCATCTTACCTTCTGGTTGAAAGCTGCTGATCAGGATATGCATCTATCTTTATTTTACAACAGGGCAGGTATGGTCTGAAGCAAGTGTTTATTCAGAATCTTTGAGTTTTTTCTTTAATTCTTTAATGAGCTTGTGTTGTTCAGCAAGAGCTTCATTCTTTTTAGCAATTGTCTCTTCTTTTTTAGCAATTGTCTCTTCGTTTTGAGCAATCACCCCTTCTTTTTGAGCAATCACCTCTTCTTTTTGAGCAATTGTCTCTTCGCTTTGGGCAACGTGTTCAGCAAGTTCCTCTGCGAGTCGATCCGCAAGCCGTTCTTTACGTTCAAGTTCTTCCAGAATCTCATCTTCGACATCCATGGTTTTTCTCACGACCTCCTCTGCAATTGCCCGTTGAAGTCTGCGGACAAGGGGACGATATCTATGGTTGAGATTCTCTTCGTCAATATTGAGAATA
>JAUVGS010000461.1 GCA_030593665.1 Chitinivibrionales bacterium
ACCCCCACTTTTGGTGTGAATGCGGCAATTGCCCTTGTTTCCATGATTCCGGCGGTGGTCTATATTGATCCGTATATAGAATGGCACGCTGCCCGGGATCTCTATCTGGGTGTCTCGCCCATGTTCGGGATCATGCCGCTCTACCTGTTTGCCGGTGAATCAGCCGGTTTCGGCATGTCAATGCCTTTCTGGATACAGTGGCAGTACCAGCGGTATCGCAATGAGGATATTGCCTATAATAAAGCCGGCATTTCACAACTACGGGTGTATATCGGCCCGGATGTTACTCCATACGTCATGATTGAAGAAACGGATGAAAGCAGTGACAGTGTGACGATACTGGACACCAATCTGATAACGGTGGGTGCCCTCTCTTTCGGTGTGGAGTTCATGCACTCCTTTCCCCTGCTGAAATACGGTTCGTTCAATATCAGTAGCAAGAATTACGGGATGAAATTCAGCAAAAAAGTATCGGGTACCGTTGGCATTATCGATTCAACGGACTACCGGTTTCTATTAACATCAGCCACCAGGACCGCTTTTACTTTTCCCGTTATCCGAAATATCAACCGCGGCAGATTATACGCCGACAATTTGTACGGCACCCTGTTTTATCAGCTTGATTTTGCCGGTACGGACAGCTATTTTGCTAATCCGACAAACGATGTTTTTATTGATAAAAAATTCTCTGCCAACAATGCATCTGTTGCACACTGGATAGGCCTGGGGCTCAAATTAGGTCTTATAAAGAACTTTGTGTTTGGCAGGATCCTTAATGTTGACGCTGCCTGGGATGTTCTTAATGAAGAATTTAGGGTTAATCTGGCATGGTGGTTCTAATATCGGGCCGGCTATGAAACGTGTACCTTTCTACTGGCAGATTCTTCTTTTTACTATGATCTGTTTATTTACCTTGCCGTTGAACCGGTGCGATTCGTCTGATAATGCAAAACAGGGATCAGCGGAAGTACCCCGTATCACACCGCTTATCGTTAGAACGTTTCCCCATGACACACTCGCCTTTACCCAGGGACTGCTCTTTCATGCAGGGAAAATTTATGAAAGTACCGGGCAGCAGGGAAGGTCAAGCCTGCGCTGCATACAGGTTGAAGATGGGGCCATTCTTACAAAAATGCCGGTGGCACAGGTGTTTGCCGAAGGGCTTGTCCTTAAAGATAACCGGTTGATACAGTTGACCTGGCAGAGCGGTCGCGCTTTCATTTATTCATTGCCTGATTTAAAAATTACCGGAGTCATGAACTATTCCGGCGAGGGATGGGGGATTACCACGGACGATACCTGGTTCATTATGAGCAACGGCAGCGACACACTTTACTGGCGGGATAACGTATTCGAGGTAAAAAGAAAAATGGCGGTTACCCTCCGCAATCAGCCGCTTACCAGACTTAATGAGTTGGAGTTTGCCGGAAATTACCTGTATGCCAACGTGTGGTACAGTGATTTTATTTTTGAAATTGAGCCGCAGAGCGGAAAAGTCAATCGAATAATTGATTGCAGTTCACTGGTGAAACAGGCCGGTGCATTAAAAGAGGAAGATGTTCTGAATGGTATCGCCTACAATAGAGAGCAGGAACTTTTTTACATTACGGGAAAAAACTGGCCCCTTGTTTTTGAAGTGAGGATACCCGGATAATATAAAATATTAATACAAGAGGTAATTGCAAACGTCGTCTTTGGGATCCCAGAATCCTTTGTTAAGGGACTTAAAAGGGCCATTTTCTGTTGTGTTTCGACGTATGCAATTCCCTCATAATTTAAACCCAAACAAACGGAGACGAGCAATGAACACAGAAGGAATGACGCAGAATATTGATTTTACGGTCAGTATCGATACTTTATATCGTGAAGAACATTTTACCGATCTCAAGGTCGCTTCGATCAGGAGGCTGATACCGGTAAAGCAGGATGGTTCAAAAGATGCGAGCAGGGCTGAACAATTTCACGGCCATTCTCAATTAATATCTCCTCAGGGACCGGTACCCCTTCAGGCTCAATTACCGGCAAATAACTTTACGGAAGCGATTGAGGTATTTCCTGCGGCAATGGAGAAGGCTTTAAGTGAAATGGTTGAGAGAATTAAACAATTGCAACAGGAGCAAGAGGAAAAAAAACAAAAGGATAAGCAGGAAAAGCAGGAGTAAGATTAATTACACATCGGGATAATTTAGTGTTTTGGTATGATCTTTTTACGTACCGGTTTTCAATCAGAGGGGCATTCTTTTCCTCGCCTTCGCTAAATTTGTCAGAAACTAATTAACACCTGCTAAACGTTGATAAGTGCGCCCCCTAAGCCAGAGCGCAAGCTCACGCTCTGGCTTGGGGGTGCACTGTCTAAAACGCCACTAAATTTACCAGAAACTAATCAACCTCCGGAGTAAAGTAGTAATTGCAGGGATGTGAGAAAAAAAACGGCGTTACGGCGACAAATTCTCGTTATTTAACATCTTTTTTGAGGTGAGGGTACACCCGCAACTACGCCCACCCTTCATCTCCAATGGCTGGTTATGAAAATCCTTCCGTTACTGTTTCTTCTCATAAATATAGTAAATCTCTCCTCAATGTGACAGCCGTCACAGACAC
>JAUVGS010000210.1 GCA_030593665.1 Chitinivibrionales bacterium
GGACAGGCATTTTCGCATGGAGCGCCGACGATTTCTTTGCATACGCCGGCACCACAGCGCTTTTTTACAATGTGCCGTATGTATTCATCACGGAAGTGCTTAAGTGTTGACAGAACAGGATTAGAAGCAGTGTTCCCCAATCCGCACATGGTCGAGTCTTTAACTACCACGGCGAGCTCTTCAAGAAGCTCCAGGTCGTTTAGCGTTCCCTTCCCATCTGTAATGTCATTGAGTATCTCATACATACGCTGCGTACCTTTACGGCATGTAAAGCATTTGCCGCAGGATTCGCCCTTAAGAAACGTCATGTAATATTTGGCTATATCGACCATGCAGGTGTTTTCGTCCATGACAATCATGCCGCCGGATCCCATAATCGAGCCGGCCTCGGCAAGGCTGTCGTAATCAATGGGCAGGTTAAATAATGCTCGTGGTATGCTTCCGCCGGACGGGCCGCCCGTTTGTACCGCTTTGATCGCGGCATTGCTCCCGGAGCCGCCTCCTATATCATACACAATTTTACTGAGCGGCGTCCCCATAGGAACTTCTGCAAGCCCCGTATACTTTACCTTTCCTACCAGGCTGAAAATTTTCGTACCTGCATTATTCGGTGCACCGGTTTTTGCAAATTCTGAAGCACCCCGTTCAAATATAAGCGGGATATTCGCCCAAGTTTCTACATTGTTAATTGCCGTCGGCTTACCATAGATGCCTTTCTGGATTGGAAACGGCGGCCGTTGGCGCGGTTCACCCATTTTACCTTCAATCGACCGGATCAATGCCGTCTCCTCGCCGCACACAAATGCGCCGGCACCGCGAACGATATCAAGATTAAACGAAAACCCGGTTCCCAGGATATTTTCCCCCAGAAGGCCGAGTTCCCGCATCTGCCGCAGAGCGATGGTAACATGCTTTATGGCAAGCGGGTATTCATCGCGTATGTACAGAATGCCTTCCGATGCCCCCGTTGCATAAGCACCAATCAACATACCTTCAATGATACTGTGCGGATTCCCTTCAAGTAAACTACGGTCCATGTAGGCGCCCGGATCGCCCTCATCGGCGTTGCACACAAGAAATTTGCCACGATTACTCTGTTGTTTTGCCAGCAACTCCCATTTCAATCCTGTGGGGAATCCGGCTCCGCCGCGCCCGCGAAGCCCTGATTTCTTTACTTCCTCAAGCACTTCTTCCGGTTTGCCTGATGAAAGTGCTCTGACAAACACAGAATATCCCTTTGCCTGAATGTATTGATAGATACGTATCGGGTCGAATTTCTCACTGCGGGAAAGGATCGTTCGGGTCTGCCCTTTGAAAAACGGAATGTCGATTTGCTTCACAACAGGCTCGCCGGTATCCGGATTTCTGAAAAGGAGTTCCTCATATACCTGTTTTTTAACTACAGATTCTATAATATATGGAATATCCTGTATAGTAACTTTCGGATAGAAAACGCCACCAGGTTCAATAAGAAGGGAAGGCTCCATTTCGCAGAATCCGTGACATCCGGTAATACGCAACTGGATTTTTTCACTTAGACCTTTATTGACGATTTCCCCTTTTATCACCCTTATTAAGTCATTTGCGCCACTTGCCTGACCACAGGTTCCGGCGGGAACAACAATAGTCGGAACCGTTACATCCACACTATTAATCAACTCGCGCTGCAGTGTATCAAATTCATCAACCGATCTGATCTTTTCCATGTGTAAAACCACTTTTGTTGTTTCTAACATTTAACGTTTCATTACGATGCTTTATTCCCTTTACTTCTTCAGAAGAATACGTATCCTTTTTATATCAGTTAATCAATCGTGTTTTTCAAACATGACATTATTAACCTCGAGCATATGGCCTTTACAACCATGACGGGAGCACACCTGTACCATGTTCCCTCCACGTACCAGCATGGCGATCATAGGTGCCCCGCATTCGGGGCACATTGAAGTATCCGTCAGCGCGCCGTGACAGTGCGGGCAAAAACAATTCACGACAGTTCCGTTATGGATGTCGTACTCCGACTCTATGTGGTAACTGCCGTACATGGACGAAAGCCTCAGCCAGCCGTGCTTACGCCCGAACGAAACCGTAACTTTCACAGACGCATGTTCATCAATAGGGTGTTTCGAATCCATAAGACTATGATTGCATCGCGGGCATCGCAGCTCGAGTGGAAATACCCGCTTATCATGTAAGACGTCAATCATATCGAGACCTTCCCGTGTCATCTTTATCAACTTTGGAACTATTGATTTTTTTACCCGGGAGAAATAGCGGCCGTCGATAACGACAATGGGGCCCAATGCGCAAGAGCCCAGGCAATTAATCGTTTCCAGTGTAAATTCATTATTCGGTGTTGTTTCGCCTACGGAGATACCCAGCTCCTTTTTAAATTCTTCAACAATTTCGGGCGAATTGCGCACATGGCAAGCCGTACCTAGACAAACGGTAATGAGATGATCTCCTATAGGGTTCAATCTGAAAGCTTTGTAAAAAGTGGCAACGCCAAAGATCTCAACAAGAGATTTCCCGGTTTGTTCAGCCACATCTTCGATCAAATTCCGGGGTAAATAACCATATTTCCCCTGAATTTCTTCAAGTATCGAAATCAAACCTCCCGGCTTTTTATCATATTTCCGGGTTATTTCAACGATTTGTTGTGAACCCATAATCCACCTCTTTTCTCATATATAACAAAACATAGTATTGATACTTTTATCGATACTCTTCGCAATGCCACACACCACCCTCTTGTTTTGTGTTCATGCATGTTTTTCGATTTTCACAATTTACACACAATCCTTTTAGCGAACTGGCAGACTCTTGTTGGTTTACCCTTTCCTGTTCACAAACCACTGTTTGTGAATTTTGTGGCTTTGCCGGTTCAATCTCAAATTCTTCGCAATAGTAAATGTATCTGTCCGATTTGTTTCTGTATGAACAAGATGAAGCATGAATACACGTGGTGCATATACCCAAATGTTCAGTCATACCCCTACTCCTTTACAATATGATAAAAAATTAATAAATGTCTTTGGGCGTAGTTTCCTGGTGTTTACTTCGGAAACGCAATTCTTATGCCAATTAGTTCTTAAAAGTGTAGAATATTTATATATAGGCTTTAACGCAAATAAAAGATAAATTTGTTGTAAAGGAATGCTGGAGAATGAGTATTAGAAAAGGTTTTGGCAGTAAAAAAACGGTAGATTTTCTACCAGTGGCAGGAAATCTACCGCTTAGATATCGTCTATATCCGAGGTGTTGTTTGACTCTTTAATTTTGTCCCGTAATGTCGCACGAGCTATATCGAGGGTTTTTGCGTCTTTTGTCTTATTTCCTCCTACACTTGCTAATACATTTCTTATGTAATCAGTCTCTGCTTCAGCCAATGTTCGCGTTAGATCCGGTGTGCGGGGAACCGAAAACCGCATTAAAGAAGGGAGGTCTGTAACATCAATTAAGTTTCCTTCAGTCATTACCATTATTCTTTTAATAACATTTTCAAGTTCACGTACATTTCCCGGCCAGTGATAACATTGCAGAGCTTCAAGGGCCTTATCAGTAAATTCTAAAGGCTCTCTATCTATTTCATGTGCAAATTTACGGGTGAAATAATGTGCCAATAAGATTATATCATCTCCCCGTTCCCGTAATGGTGGAAGGTCTATTGGAATAACATTAAGGCGGAAATAAAGATCCTCACGAAAGAGGCCTTTCTTTATCAGTTGGTGTAAATTTTTATTGGTTGATGCTATAACGCGAACGTCAATCTTTCTGCCACGATTCGATCCGACCATACACACCTCTTTATCCTGAAGAACACGGAGAAGTTTCACCTGCATGTTTATGCTCGTTTCACTTATCTCGTCAAGAAAAATAGTACCGCCCTCTGCTGTCTGGAAGAAGCCGGCACGTGTTTCCACTGCACCGGTGAACGCCCCTTTTACATAACCGAACAGTTCGCTTTCGAGCAGGCTTTCCGGAATACCACCGCAGTTTATAGGGACAAATGAGGCGGAAGATCGGGGATTGTTGTAATGAATTGCCCGCGCTACCAGTTCTTTACCGGTACCACTTTCACCTGAAATTAATACGGTTTCTGATGTAGCCGCTGCTTTTGTAATGGCACGGAAAACTTTTTTCATAACCTTTGACTCTCCAATAAGCCCATGTGGTGTGTGCGGCGTCTGTAATATCTTAGCATGCTTGAGTTGTCGGACATGTAATCTGTCAAGTGCGCGCGTAACAGCCGAAAAAAGTTCCTTGTCAGTAAAGGGCTTTGCCAAATACTCTCTCGCTCCTGTATTTATCGCCTTGACAGCACCTTCTATTGATGGATATCCCGTTATCATAATAACTTCGATATATTTAAAATTTTCTCTAATATAACGCACCAAGTCAAGGCCATCAACTTTGGGCATGCGATAATCCGTTATTACCAGGTCGATGTGGTTTGCTTCTATTACCGACAGTGCTTCATCAACACTTAAAGCGGTAAACACACGATATCCTTTAGATTCTAATCGTCGTTTCAGGATTTTAAGTGTGGCGGGTATATCATCCGTAACTAAAATTGACACTTTCTTATTTGATGATGACATCATTACTATCCTTATTATTTCGTTTTGAACTCTTTACAGGAAGTCTGACTTCAAAAAGGGACCCTTTACCTTCCATACTTTCTACTTCTATTGATCCTCCATGAGAAGCAATAATACCATGAATGACGGGAAGGCCGAGACCTGTTCCCTGGTCAATATCCTTTGTTGTAAAAAAGGGTACAAATATC
>JAUVGS010000193.1 GCA_030593665.1 Chitinivibrionales bacterium
GATTTCATCCTCACCCCGCTGAAATCGCTGCACCGACTTACCGAATAACCCCTGTCGCACCTGGCCGGCAATATCTGAAATAGTCAGCCCTGCCATAGATGCCGCCGGTTTTAACTGCATCCGTATCTCACGCCAGCCTTCAATATCAGAATCAGTGATATCACTGAGTGTTGAATATTCGGATAACTTTGCTTTAAGTAATTCCTTTGCTTTATCCAATTCATCAAGATCGTTGCTTAAAAGGGAAATGGTGATAGCTTTACCCCAGTGGCCGCCGCTGAATGACACTTTTTGACTGCCGGGGATATTACCGATGGATTTGCGTACCTGGTCGGCAATTTTATATGATTCCATTTTACGTTTACTGCTTTCAAGAAGATCAATTCTCAGTTCACCGGCATGGCCTCCGGCATCACCGAGACGGTTGTTGCCGATCTGCCGCCGGATCGAAACAATAACATCTCTCTTATCACGACGTTGGGTTTTAAAATGCTCGTTTGTTTGCCATATTTTTTTCTCTATTTGTTGTAGAATTGAGTCAGTGACATGCTCACGCGTGCCGGTTGTCATTGTTAGATTAAATGTTATATTGTCACGGTCAATAAATGGAAATGCAGAGATTTCAACAATTCCACCCCGCAGTAATCCGAGGGTAATTAACCAGAATCCTATTGCAGCCGCGATGACCGTTGTTGTGTTTTCAAGAGACCATTTTAATGCAGGACCATACACCTTGTCTGTTAACCAGCGGTACATAGCTTCAAAGCAAGACCGGATTTTGGTTTTAGTACGTTCATGGGAAAGCCCTTTGGAATGAGCAAGGTGTGCAGGAAGGATAAAAAACGATTCAACAAGAGAAAAAATCAACGCACCGATAACTACCAGCGCGAGTTGATAGATAATGCCTCCCATTCTTCCAAGAAAGAAGAAAAAAGGAATAAACGCAAGAATAGTAGTTGCAACCGCCGTAAATACCGGTGCAATGACTTCAAACAGTCCGGCAACGGCAGCCTTTTTTGCACTCATACCCTGTTCAAACTTCTGATAGATACTTTCTGCAACGACAATGGCATCGTCAACGAGGATTCCTACAACGATGATCATACCCATGAGTGAAATAACGTTGATGGTAATACCCCAGAAGTTTGCAATGATAAACATACCGGCAAATGAAACCGGGATACCAACCGCCACCCAGAATGACATTCGTACATTAAGGAAAAATCCGAGTACCAGAAGTACCAGCACAAAACCGAGCATACCATTTTTAGTCAGCAATCGAATTCTTTTAACCAGATTCTCTGATGCATCAGATGTAATGGTTAACGATATTTCCGGATATTTAGCTGCAAATATCGGTATATACTCCTTAACCGTTTTTGCAATCCCTATGATATCCTCCTCGAGAGTTTTTTCAATATTCACCAGAATTGTGCGTTGCCCGTTATAATAGGTCGCCTTCGGGGTGTCCTCCCACTGTTCCCTTACTTCTGCAACATCGCCAACCCTTATTACTGTGCCGTCCTGGCCTGATCGAATGACAATAAATCGAATCTCGTGGGCAAAGTCCCGTCTTCCATAAGAACGAATCAGCAACCGCTCATCGGCAGTTTTAATCGATCCTCCGGATATGTCAACATTGGCGGATGCAATAGCATTGGCGACTTCAGTAAAACTTAAACCATAACGGCGAAGATTCTCTTCAGAGAGTGTTACCGCTATTTCACGTGTGGGTATGCCGACAAGAGACACCTGGGAGATACCGTCCTTTGCAAGAAGATCGTCGCGGAATGCCACCGCCCGCTTTTTCAAGGCCCACAGATCAGCATTACCATAAAGAGCAACGGCAATAGTACGTGCACGAAATTTCGAAACTTTGATAATTGGTTTCTCTGCGCCGCTAGGATAAGGCGTCACTCTGTCTACACCATTTTTAACATCGTCGTACACATCATCAGCGTCATAATTGTCGAGCACCTCCACCCGTACCTGCCCATGGTTTTCTCTTGACGTTGAGGTGGTACGGTCAATGCCGGGAATCCCTTTCAGGTTGTTCTCGATCTTAAGGATGAGTGATTCTTCAATTTCCTCGGGGGAACTTCCCTGGTAGGTAATATCAATTGTAATAATATTACTTTCTACCTCTGGAAAAAATGATGTGGTCATATTCCGCATACCCATATAACCAGTCAGCAAAATACTGAACATGAGCACATTTGCCCATACGGGATATTGAATGAAATAGGTAATTACTTTTTTCATGTCAGACACACACTCCAATTACTGCGATGATTCACGTAAGTGTGTCTATTTTCCTGATTTTTCAGAAGCATTATCTTTATCCTTCTTTTTCACAGGAGGTCCGTCAGGAAAACCGCTGCCTTCCGGCTTACCAATTATTTTTCCATTGATGACCGGTTGAATTCCCATACCAATGACAGCATCCTGCAGGACTTCAATAACCAATGTGTCCAGCTTTTGCAGGCCATTTGTCACATAGGCTGTCTCGATACCACAATATTCTACGGAAACCTCTTTTTCCACAAGGCGGCCTTTATTAATGAGATATACTTTATTTCTATCGTGGATTGCTTTACGTTCAACAGCAACGGCATGAGAAATAGGAGAACCGGTAATACTGACAGTTGCAAAAGACCCGTCAAGCAATTCAGTATATGAACCGTTATTCACCCGCACGAAAACGGATACCGTCTGCATTCGTTCATCAAGGTTTTTACTCATCCGGTGTACTTTTCCGGTAATAGGCTTTGATAATGCATCGGTGTTTACCAGGGCAGCCATCCCCGATTTCACGAGAGATGCATCACTGGTGGAAAGTGGCAGCTCGATTTCCATGTTGTCGGTTCGTACCAGCGTTGCGATACTTACCCCGGCTCGTACCATTGAGGCGGGAAAAACATGAGCCGTACTTACAGTACCGGTAAAGGGGGCTTTCAGAGTGTACTTTGACAGGGTCAGGCGCTGGTTTCTTGCCAGATAGTAAAGTTTATAAATATTAAATCGGGAGACAAACAGTTTTTCCCTGTCATTTTCCACATCGGGAAGTGGTGGCAACGGGTTGTCGAATGTAAGCGCAGTAAAAAAACTGTTCCATCGATCAAATGCCTGTGGAGTATCGCCTTTCAGTTCAGGGAGGAGTGATGCGAGAGCATTCTGCAGGTCACTGATCATTGTCTTATAACTGTTGGATGCCTGGCGGGCATCTATCCTCGCAAGAACCTGGCCTCTCTTGAACGAGTCACCTTTGTGCAAGCGAAAATTTTGAGACTGTACAATTCCACTGACTTCCGGAGTCAGGTCAACGACCTCACGACTGCGAACCCGTCCCATTGACTTAATCGTTGGATTAAGTGTTTTGGGATATACAACATCAGCGGCAACCGCCCGAATAAACTGCTTCGGCTTTCGGTGTTTCTGTTCTTTCTTCATTGAAGAAATCACCCTCATAGTGCCAAAGGCAATAACCAGAATGAGTACAGGAAGTACAAATCGTTTCATAATGACATTCTTTCTTTTATGAATATTCTAACGTTAGTTATAAAACGGTTTAAAGCATCTGCTAAATATATGTGTTGATTTAGGGAGGCTAAAGGATTTTTCTTTTGAAAAATCACTATGATATATTCACGCTATAATAATTAGATTTAGTGAGTATGTATTACGTTACAGAAAATATAGATAAAAACGTTTTTTTGTAGGCGGGTTTTAAATGCTTTTTTCGAGCAAACCGGGAAGGTCGGCCATGTTGCTGAAAATTATGGCACCGCTCTTTATAAAAGTTTCAGTAAGTGAAGCATTGTATGGCGTTATATAACCAAATACGGTCATGCCGGCCGCAATACCTGCCTGAACACCGGGTATCGAATCTTCTACAACGGCACAGGTATGCGTTGCAACATTGCATTGCTTTGCTGCATAGAGGAACACTTCAGGTTCCGGTTTACCGTGCTCGACATCCAGGGCGCTGAATATCCTGTCTGTAAAGCGGTGGAGGAGACCGGTCACCCCGAGGCTGATCTGCATCTTTTCATGCACGCCGCTTGATGCGACACAGACCGGATAAGGGATGGCATCCAATGCTTCGGCAATGCCGGGAATCGGCTGCAATGATTCTTGAAATTCATTGAAAAGGCGGGAGTAATATTTCTGTCCAATATTTTCGGGAACCGGCCGGCCAAACAGTTCTTCCACTTTTTTCAGGCAGGTTTGCAATGAGTAACCGGTAAACCAGGAACGTGAGTCGTCAAGGGAAACCTTAAAACCTTCTTCAGCAAGGACTTCAGGAAATATACGCTCCGCAATCGGCTCGCTATCGACCAGAACACCGTCGCAGTCGAAGATAATCAGATCCCAGGACATGAAACACGATTCCGGATAAAGTGAAATAAATATATAAATAGCCATGATGGAGTAATGGAATATTGGAATGATGGGAAAAACACTATAAAACGTCAATACCCCAATACTTCAGTGCTGCAGCAACTGTCAGGTGATTATACAGAAAGTAGCTGATCCACTGTCACCGAGGCCATATCTTTTGCCCGCAGGTGTGCCCGTTCGTCATCCTCAGCAGCGCCCACCCCCAGCACTTTCATATTGCCGTTCAGCCCGGCTTCAACACCGGCTTTGGCATCTTCGACAACCAGGCACTCTTCCGGCGGAACACCCATACGCTCAGCAGCGATTAAGAATACTTCAGGATCGGGCTTTCCCTTTTTAATATCGTTGCCGTCTGAAGTGGCGTCAAAATAGTTATCCAGTCCGATATATTCCAGGATTTTTGGTGAGTTCTTGCTTGAAGAGCCTATTGAGATTTTAATCCCGCGTTTTTTAACCTCTTCAAGGATGGGCATCACTCCCGGGAGTATGTCATCAGGAGTTATATCCCGGAGAAGCTCGCGATAATAACCGTTTTTCCGCTCCGCCAGCGTAAGCTTTTCCTCGTCGGAGTATGTGCGTGTGGCTTTCTCGAGAAGGAATTCAAGACTCTGCATCCTGCTGACACCCCGCAGACGCATGTTATCCTCCCAGGTAAATTCAATCCCCTCAT
>JAUVGS010000081.1 GCA_030593665.1 Chitinivibrionales bacterium
GGCTGATATGAGAGGATATGATTGGGCGGGGATTTTTGAGCATTCCACGCCAAACGTTCACACGTTTAACTACACCCATAAAATTCATCGTAATGGCGCCTTCTCGAGTATGAACATCGGGCCAATATGGGAAAGAGTTACCTCCGGAGGATCCGATGGTAATGGATATTATCGATGTAAAAGAGAAGATGAACTAATGGATGAAGCCGTTGATTACTATGACATAAGTGAGTATAATAGAATAGCTCAATGGGTTTATGTAGTTAATGCACCGGGTGATTATAATATCTATATGTATTACGAAAATGAAACACAGAGTGAACCTCATGAAGACGCTTCCTATTACAACGTCTTTCAAGAAGAGGCTGTTGTAGCAGGTGGTTGGGTGAATCAAAAAACACATACTAATCATGTTGGTAATTGGGAATTGCTAACCAGAAGTGGTCCCGTACACCTTAATAGGGCTGCTGAAATTAATATTATACTCTCTGCCGGCTATCATGATCCGGACCCTCAAAATTCTTCGGATTATATAATTGCTGATGCTATCATGCTGAGAACCGTTCCTCCAACCGCCGATATTATAATTCATATTGAGAATTCACCTGCTGAACCAAAAAACTTTTATTGCAGCGGTATGCGGGATAGATCATTTATCTCCATGCGTGATGACGAGGGTCCCTCAAAAGCTCATTTTTTCCTTGAAGCTGCCTGTCAAATCGCTGCATACAGCTATCCGGATAATTTGGGACTTTTGTATGCAATGGGTCATAACGGATTGATAATGATGGGAAATGCTTATTGGAATGGTTCATCATTTGGTGACTATACTGAAGCTCTCGGTAATGGTGAAAGCTTCGGTGAAGCATTTCTAAAAGTGTCAGATCATGGATTTGCCAATGCATCAGAGGCTTTTATTTTAATGGGTGCGGGAACGCTAAAACCGGATGCTTACTATAAATATATTGATTTAAATGATCCAATTTTAAGGATCGAAAGCTCAAATAATGGAAAAGATCAAATATATTTCGCAAAAGAAACTGCACTTGTTGATAATGGTTCCCTGTTTTCTATTTCAAACGGCTCTAAAACGAAAATAGTTGCCGGCAATACAATACAAATTTCAGATGAATTCCATGCTGAATATGGAAGCAATATGCATCTGAAAATTGTACCAGAAATGACTATTGATCCTTAACAATAATGATCCGATTTGGGTAACTGAATATAAGGACATAATAATAAGTGGCATGATTGTTCCAGAATTTAAGAGCAACTCATGCCACTTTCTTTATTTAAAAATGAATCCACTTTCACCGTGTATGTTATTTTGAATTTGATTCAGAATTAATTTGTTCATGCGAGTTTTCCTCCTTGAATAACTAACGGTTTTCCATTCACACCCCGCGTAAAAAACAAAAACACCTCTCCCCCATCAGTAAGCTTCAGCATCTCTTTTATCTCCTCCGGTGCTAAAGGAAAATCACGGCGTGCAATATTTGCCTGCGTAATATTCTTTTCTTTACAATAGTGCTTTATCTTTTTTCGCTGCCAGGGAAGTACATCAACCACTTCGAATATCCGTCCGGGGAAATCAATGACACATCGTTCGGAAGTCATATAATCTACCGTGTTATTGATAAACGACAGGCAGAACTCTTCAGCCACTTTTTCACCGCACCGGGCTTTGATAATGGCGGGATCAGGATCGTAGAAATATCGGTCGACAGAATCGGAGCATATTCGCGATACCGTATCGGTATTTTTTCGCTCGACTTCAATTTCAATTTCACCGGTTGATGAGAGCATTACCACCTTTACTATAAATGACTCTGGTACTGTGTCTCGGTTGAGTAAAAACAGTATCTCTTTACACTCGCCTTCGACAGACACCACTATGGTCGTGTGCAGGCCATGAAGTTGTTTTTCAGCTTCGGTGATCTCAAAAGCAGGCGATGCTTTTATACAGATGTTGCATGTTTTTTTATAAAACAGTTCGAGGTGCTGTGTAATATCCGGTTCGCATTTAGAAAAACCGACATGCCGCCCATGAGCATCACGCCGTGAGGGATCAATGTATATCCAGTCAAACGAATTGTCAGGGCACTGTGACAATTGCTCGATACAATCCTGTGTACACACAGTAATAGTATTACAATCGAGTGTCTTTATATTTTTAATAAACAATCCTGCAAGAACAGGACTTTTTTCACAATACACAACTTCATTGAATACATCAGAAAGAAAAATCGAATCAATACCAAGACCGCCAGTGCAATCAAATAGCCTATTACCTTTAATAATATTTGTTTTATACCGGGCGGTTGCTTCTGAAGAGCATTGCTCCAGGGCAACGGCTTCATAGAGCATTGGTTTTTGTGAAAGCTTTGGTAATTTTTTCACCGCCTTTTTATAGCAGGCAATCTGTTCAGCAATAGCGCGAACCGGAATATCATTGCGTCCCTGGTGTGCTAAAGCAAAAGCAGCGGGATGGTCCTGCAGATGATCATGCAGTATTTCCTGTACCTGCTCTGTAGTAAGTGCACACACTTCTTCACTATTCATAGCATTTCATTTTTATAATAATTGAATATGTTCAATGCTTAAAATATGTCGAGGTAGACAACCAGGCTTAATAAAACAGCAGTGGCTTAATTTTTTAATGGCATACTGGCAATAATGCATAATTTAAATTTATATTACAACACATATATTTAAGCACCAAGCAATACATAACATATTGAATTATACCATATTACACAACAGACACGGTGCTCAATTGCTATATTTGCTTAATTTAATTAAGCATTTTTATTAAAAAAGTGTTGCGCGATTCAAAAAAATGTGTTATACTATTAACAGTATGTTAAGCAGAGGGGCATGGAAATGACCATTCTGCTTCTACATAATGTTATGCTTTAGTATAACCAGACAAGCTTAAAAATCGAGAACAATAAACGAATTAATTATTTCTCCTTCTCAATCTCAAGGGAGGTTTTATGAAACCCTCAATCTCCATGTGCCTTATCGCTGTTACTCTTATTGCTTTTACCGGTTGTAACTTCAGCCCGCTCCAATCGGATGATGACAACTCACAGTTTACAGCAGACGACGGCAATGCCGGAACCGCTTCACTTGAATTGAACGACATGGGTGACGCTGCTATGGAACTCTGGGGCAGCGCTCGTGAAAGTTTGCAGGATACGGTAAATATCGATATTACAATTATTCCCTGGAAATATGATGCCGCTGTTGGCGGATGGATCCGTGCGGCTGAAGGCACCTTTGAGGGTGGAGAAGTTACCCGTTACGATACACTCTGGTTTTATGATGTTTCAGGGAACACTGAAATGGTTCCATCAATGGAAACGACTGCGAGCTATCGCCATGTCCGCACAGTAAGCGGCACCTATATCAACCCTTTTAATTACCGCTACGAAATGAATGTTACTATTGAAAAGGGTGCGAGTGATACCGTATTCGTTTTTAACGGTTTTATTAATGGTGAATTTAATGGAGAATCCGTTGACAGCACTGTTATATCAAATGTAAAGCGACGCCTTATTCACCTGCCGTTCAGATGGCTCTCCTTTCCCTTTGAAGGAACCATCTTGGTCGATCGCCCTTTCAGAACGGTTTACATTGAGTTTGGCGGCGCGCAAACTGCCAAAGTAACGGTCACCCGAAAATCAGACGGGAAAACATGGGTCTATACTATTAATATTGTCACCGGCAGAGTCTCATAAAAACATTCGGAATGAGAGAACCGCTAGTCAGCCCCCTTTCTACTGGTTCTCTCATTACCATTTACCAGTAGTGTATGAACGCAATTGTGAAGACCAGAGTGCATAATGGAGACGGAAATGTATTTTATTGATAAAAATAAAGAGCACACTTTCGACACATCAGTAATTAGTGTGGAGTTCATAACATGATAAGCGTATTCGATTATCAGAATTACCGTCTCTTCCTTAGCGACTTTCTTAACGATAAGAAACAGCATGAAAAGGGTTTTTCCCAGCGGGATATCCTGAAAAAGATGGAAATAAGCTCGAGCGGTTTTCTGTCAAATGTCCTGTCAGGCAGAAATAATCTTACCATAACACAGGTTGCGCAATTAGGCAAAATACTGAAGCTGAAGAAAGCTGATGCAGCTTACTTTGAAGCCCTGGTCCTGTTCACCCAGGCAAAAACACTTGATGAAAAAAACATTTACTACTCCCGCATGGTAAAACTGCATAAATTAAAATTTAAAAGCCTTAAGAAAAACCAGCTCAGCCTCTTTTCAAAATGGTACTACGCGGTCATCCGCGAGCTTATCTATTTCTATACATTCACCGATAACTATAAAGAACTCGCCGGGATGATTGACCCGCCAATCTCTCCAAAGGAAGCTGAAGAAGCCATTCATGAACTCGATACAATCGGCCTGATCAGGAAGGAAAGCGATGGCGTCTATCGCCAGCAAAGCGGGATTGTTACCACCGGCGATGAAGTCCGTTCGTTTCATGTCGCAAATTTTATCATGGAGACGATCAAACATGCGGAACGGGCGCTGGATATGGTGCCGCCGAATGAACGCGACCTGTCAGTACTCACACTCAAGCTTTCGGAAAAGACCATGAAACAGATGAAAACAGAGATTCAGATGTTCAGAAAAAAACTCCTTCGTATGGCGGAAACCGATTCAAACCAGACTCGGGTTTACCAATGCAACATCAACTTCTTTCCTGCGACAAAAAGGGAGGAATACTATGACTAAGGCTTATAATAAAATACAGAAAATCATTTTGAACAGTCTCCGGTATATAAGCATCATCCTCTCTGCACAGGTTCTCTTTACCGGATGTACCCTTAATCCCGTAGCAGACAGCGAGGCCGGGAACCCGACCGTTGTTT
Source organism: Chitinivibrionales bacterium (assembly GCA_030593665.1). The sequence goes on from JAUVGS010000081.1 coordinate 4,900, forward strand.
CTGCGAGTGCACTTATTAATCTGCCGACATCATTAGCTTTGGACTCTCTTTCGATCATAAGAAACTCCCGGCAGCAGGATGTGAAGGATAACGCTGAGACTATCTACGACATTATTCGCATCCAGAATTACTTTGTCAATGAGCTTGTCAATGGCGACACAATGAGTATCAGAGCATTTCTGGAAGAAGAGATACCAAAATTACCCTGGAACCATATTATCAAAACAGGCAGTTATATTTTCGATACGTTGACCTATCACTTTGAAGCGACCTATAATGCAGCCGCAGCGCTTCGCTATCAGGTGTATGCTTTTTATAACCATCCTGCAAACGGGTGGATCATAAAAACCGCATTCAATGGCAGCGTGGACTACCCCAGGGGATGGTTTTACATGTTTACCGATTTTACGGGGGATTTCAGAACAGATTCACTTGCGATTCTTGTTTCATTCGAAAAAACACCAAACCACCGGTTGCTCGATATTGAAATCGACCAGAAGCTACTGATCCAGTCTGAAGACCTTGCGCAATCCTTTACCTATTCGTGGTATGAAGCGAACGGCATCATACACCTGTCAGGCATGAGCTATCATCCCTATCTTGACAGCATTCTCAAAGATACGGTTGGATACTGTTACACCTATACCGCAGTTGCCGACACCGCAGTACCCAACGCGAATGAAAATATTGCAATTGTCAACCTTGGCCTGCCTCCGGCATCCTATGCAGATACCGCCCTTCACTTTACCACCTATGGTATCGCTAACGCATACGGCAATTATTTTGTGAATTACAGTATTCCGGCCCTTGACGATACGAGTAAAATGTTACTTGCGACTTCGGTTACCGACACCCTTACACTTCTGCAAATATTCATTGAAATGCAGGACACCACCTTTAAGCTTCATGATCCTTCCGAGGCTGACAGCCTGACTATCGATGACCTTATCCTGTATCTTGAATTAAATAAAGGTATTTTGGCACTGATAACGGATGAAACCGTGAAAAAAGAATATGCAACCCTCCTCTGGATCCTGAAACTTCGGCAGCCGGTCTATTTTAATGCAAAGGGATATGTTGGCAACGGAGAAACTGTCCCTTCAGGATTCGAAGCACTTGCCGCGATACCGTGCAACAGGCCAAGATTTATTCCGCAGGAAGTAAAAGAGCTGATTATCACCATGCCATAAAGAGTGATGCCTCGGGAATACCAGAATATTTTCATATCTTCCCGAAAACAATCAGAACCAATCCTCTGTTCAACCGTTCTTTATGAATACTCAATATATCGTCATTTTTTCCCCGGCGAGCAGAAAAAAAACACTCCTCCAGCATGATAAATACGTATTTTAGTTAATTCGAATAACCACTTATTTTCTGTAATTCCATGTGATCGATTTATGAAAACTCGTTTTGTGTATCCTAAATTTAAAAAATTTCTTTCGGATCATCCTGATCTCAAAGAATCGTTAAGTGACTATCTCGTTGGAGACTATTCCATGCCGCCTTCGCTGGCATTTCCAATTCTTGCGGCTCTAACCCCGCCTGATATAGAAGTCCTATTAACCGACGATAATATCGATCAGCCGCTCGATTACGATGAAGATATCGATTTGGTAGCCATAAGCTGTTTCACGCCGCAGGCAGAACGGGCGTATCAGATTGCAGACGAATACCGAAAACAAGGAACACCGGTAGTGTTGGGCGGTATCCATCCCTCGTTGCGGCCGCAGGAAGCACATGAACATGCTGATGCAGTTTGTATCGGTGAAGGCGAACCTGTCTGGCTTGACATTGTTAACGATGCCCGCAGCAACACCCTGAAAGAGTATTACACAAAAAAATATGCCTATAACCTTGCAGACTTTCCGATACCGCAAAGGGATATCTTTCCGAAAGATGGTTACAAATGGAATGCCCATCTTGTTCTGACCATGCGCGGATGCCCCGCCAGATGTTCCGGATGCCCTATTCCGCCGAAAGAAGGTTTTAAATTCCGCTACCGCCCTATAGACAATATCATTGCCGACATCAAGCAAATGACGTGTCGGGAATTTTACTTTACCGATGACACTATCATGCTTCCCAATAAAAGAAATCAGAAATTTATTCTCAACATCATGAAACGAACCGGCGAGCTTGATGTTAAAATTTTTCTCGCTTCCACGATGATGATGTCACATGAGTACGACTTTTATGCAAAACTCAGGGCGGGTGGCGCAGCTTCCATGTATACAATTTTTGGCTTTGACCGGGTTTCCAAGCACCTTTTCACCGGTCAATGCTCTAAAGATGAGTGGCAGAAAAGTGTTGATCTGGTGCGCATGATTGAAGATAACGGTATTCACTTTTTTGCTTCATTTGGTATTGGTTTCGATGATCAGGACAGAGGGGTGCTTGATAAAATTTTGCGATTCACTGAGGAAACAGGTATTGATCTTGCAGAGTTTTATATTATTACGCCTTTTCCCGGAACGCCTTTTGGGATACAGGTTGAAAAAGAGGAAAGAATCTTCCATAGAAATTATAGTTACTGGAACCATGCCAACGTTGTATTCCAGCCTAAAAACTGGACCGTTGACGAGTTAGTGGAAGATTTTTATACGTTATGGAAGACATTTTACGCTGATAAAAAGCCTGCAGATACAATCCGAACGTTCACTATCAATACAGACATCTCTACATAATACCGGAACACCGGTAACGCTTTTAATTTTAAGCGGAATTGCTAAAAATAGTAAGTACTTATCCCGTCCGTATTTTATAATTAACTTACAACTATCTTCGTTATCCTTAAGAGCGGGTACGAAAGCTCCTAGATAACATTATGTAGAAGCAGAATGGCCAAATGAGAATTAGGAAATTGATTTCCAATTCGAATTGTGCAGTGGCCAAATGAGAATTAGGAAATTGATTTCCAATTCGAATTGTGCAGTGGCCAAATGAGAATTAGGAA
>JAUVGS010000575.1 GCA_030593665.1 Chitinivibrionales bacterium
AGTCCACATTCTTATTTTTAAGTCTCTCGGGTGCCATATACAATGGGCTGCCTACTATGTAATCACTCTGTTTTTTTGAATGGGGAGTTTTTGCAATGCCAAAATCTGCAATCATAGGCCGGTTGGTGTCCTCCTCGACAAGGATATTCTCGGGTTTAATATCCTGATGAATTACATCCTGTTTGTGTGCATAAGCAAGACCATCGAGGATACCCAGCGTCAACGTAATAATGTCATTCAGCGGTATAATTCTTTTGTGGGGTAATGGGTTTTTCCGATGGTTTTTAATAACGGTATTCAGATTGCTGCCGGCAACAATCTGTATCACCTGAAAAAAACAGTCGTCCGTTTCACCAATTTCAAAGATAGGTACAATATTAGGGTGGCTGAAACCGGCGACGACAATTGCCTCATGATTGAACATTTGCCTGGCATCTTCGGAAATGTTTTCTGATTTAGGGAGAATTTTTACCGCCACCCGCCGTCTGAGCATTTTCTGAAAAGCGAGAAATACCATGCTCATCGCTCCCTGGTCCAGTTTGTCAATAATGGTAACTGAGCCAATCTCCCGACCGATAAATTTATTTGGGTCTATAGCGATGTTTGTTAGTGAGTTGATAGGAATTCCGACAGTTGATCGTTAAAAGGGATGTTGAAATAAATGTTCACAGAATGATGAAATTGGAAAATTGGTATTCATGTTTGTGTACTATAAACATCCAATTCATATACAAGTTTCATGTTTTTCCCAATTTCAAATTTCCAATTTCAAGCCGCAAACGGCTACCTTTTGATTTACCCCAGGGGTTAAAAATTGACTAACCACTGTTTTAAGCTTATCTCTCTGTAGTTACCGCGATGACCTGTTCAATGGTTGTCACTCCGGCAAGTGCCAGTTCGATACCCGCCTGACGAAGTGTTTTCATCCCTTCCTGTTCAGCCAGTTCCTGGATTTCCATGGTTGATGCATTACGCAGGATCATTTTACGGATTGATTTTGAGATAACGATCATTTCGAAGATGCCGACTCTTCCGGAATAGCCGGTGCCGTTGCAGTTGACACATCCTTCACCGATGTATAGTTTTTTCTCCTCTTCAAGTTTCAACTGTTCGAGCAATTCCGCAGGCGGGTCATATTCGATTGTACATTTAGGGCAGATTTTACGTACGAGACGCTGGGCAACCACCAGGTTCAGCGAAGAACCGAGCAACAGGGGTGGGATGCCGATATCAACGAAACGGGCAATAGCGCTTGATGCGTCATTGGTATGTAACGTAGAAAATACAAGATGCCCCGTAAGTGCCATTTTAATGGCTATATCCGCGGTTTCATTGTCTCGTATCTCACCGATAAGTATGATATCCGGATCCTGGCGCAGTATGGAGCGAAGAACGGTTCCGAAAGAAAGACCGATTTTTGTGTTTACATGCACCTGGTTGATACCTTTCATGTGGAACTCAACGGGATCTTCCACCGTGATGATATTCCTCGTGACACTTTTTACTTGCTGCAGCGCCGAATAGAGCGTCGTTGATTTACCGCTTCCGGTCGGCCCGGTGACAAT
>JAUVGS010000514.1 GCA_030593665.1 Chitinivibrionales bacterium
TAATGAGGATTAAGCTTATTTGGTTTCGCAAGGACTGCTGCAAGGCGTGCCGCTTGATCAGCCGTAAGATTTTTGCATGGTTTGCTGAAATAGTACTGTGACGCTGCTTCACAGCCGAAAATATGTTTGCCCCACTGAGCATAGTTTAGATAGAGTTCAAGTATTCGTTCTTTTCCCAGAAGAGTTTCCATGAGTATGGTATATGCCAGTTCCTGATATTTTCTCGTAAATTTTTTCTCTCCGCCGACAAAAAAGTTTTTTGCCATCTGCTGGGTAAGGGTGCTGGCGCCATGTTTAAGGCGATTCTTCGAACGGTTATATTCGTACGCATTGAGAATGGCCACCAAGTCAAAACCCGGGTGTATATAAAATCCATCGTCTTCAGCGGCTATAACAGCTTTAACAAGAATATCGGATATTGAATCAAGGGGAACAAAGATATGCATTAACGTATCTACCTCAGTGGAATCTTTCATGCTTTCTCGATAAGAAGTCATATAGCGTGTTTCTGCGGGATTCTCTGTTCCAAGCTTTTTTACGTTCAGAATAGGCTTTGAAATATAGAGTGCTGCGGTAATAATTGCTATTGTTCCGGCAATAGAGAATAGTACTGCATACATCAGGAAGATACCTTTAATTATGCTCCATACTATTTTAAAGGTTTTGAGTACAATTTTTAAATATCTGATTGAAATTTTCTTCCAATTCATTTTTTTAACGTGGGAAGAGTATTTAAACTTTCCTTAATCCGTAACCAGGAGAAGCCATTATTCGGTTTATTTTTTTTGTCGGATATTTTACAATACTGCATACCGGCCTGCGATGCCGCGATACCGTCAGTGTCATCACGATCACCGATTATTAGAATCATTGACGGTTGCAATTGCCATGACTCTGCTATCATGTGTAACGGGCGAGTGCAGGGTTTCAAACATCCTTCGGACTCTGAAGAGAGCAGCGTGTCAAACGCTGAACATTGAATATGTAAACCGTTTAGCCGTTCCTTTACGTGTGCGAAATCGGAAAGGACCCCCAGCTTGTAGCCTTTCTGTTTAAGTTGTGACAATACCGTATTGATTTCAGGCCGGGAACCTTTCAGAAGCGGCATTATGTTGTCAAATTCCCGATAAAAATTATTATTAATCCATGCAAGCATTGTTTCTCCATTACCCTTTTTTACTTTCTGAGAAAGCTTCTCCGCCATTGCATTAAGCAGCGATTCACCAGTACCCATATCCTTACCGGAAAATGTCTTACGAAGAGACATATACCCGGGAAGAAAGAGTATGTTCGGGAAAAGTTTTATCGTGAGCAGTGGTTTCATAAACCACCGCATGTGATAAAGCGTTCCATCAAGATCGAAAATAATACCCCGGATATTTTCAGGAAGTGAGATTGTCATAAAATTAAATATCTTTTAAAATGCCTGGGACTCCAATTATCCTGTAATTTCTTTCCCTGCTTTATAGATATTATCAAACAGTGTTCCAAGGCGGTCCGTAGGGGTTGAGGAAAAAGCGATCCTGAGTAAATTGCCGACTGCAATAACACCGGTACTATACTTGTTAATTAAAAGTTGTCTTAATTGCTCGGCATCAATTTTTTCTATTATACGAATGCACATAAAATACCCGGAGTTAAAAGGGAGTGGTTCAAATATCTCATCATATTCAGGATGGTCTGCTAAAATTTTTCGAACAGTTGTATAGCGCATTTTCAGTGTGGTATACTTCTCTTTTTTCTCATTCTCATACGTGTCCGATTTATACGCCTCAAGTAATAATGACTGGCCAGGGTGGGACGCATTGGATATCGTTCCCCGAACTGCCCCGGCAAGTTTTGACTCAAGTGCAGCATAGAGTGCATCGGAATTTTGACGTGTTCCGAAGGTCATGAATCCTATCCGGAAGCCCCAGGCATAATCTTCTTTCGTTGGCCCATCAAGTTTTACCGCTAAAATGCGAGGGTGCGCATTCGCGAGGGAAGCAAAGAACGATTCGGTAGAAACTCCCGATTCATAGACAAGGCCGAAGTAAGCATCATCAGTAAGAATGACAAGGTCATTACCGGCTTCGGCAGATTCGATCAACACCTCGACAATAGTACGAGCTTCATCATTAGTGGGGGTATACCCGGTTGGATTGTTAGGGAAATTCAG
>JAUVGS010000223.1 GCA_030593665.1 Chitinivibrionales bacterium
TATCAAAATACCTTAGCAAAATCAACCTATTATGTAATGTATAACATCTATTCAAACAGTTCTTTTCATCTGTTTCTGGATTCTTTTTACGCCATCCCTTGCTGTGGAGGCACGCTCACTACCCGTACTGACAGATCCGGCAGGTGTTGAAGTCTGGCTTGGTGATAAATACCTCGGCGACTCCCCAATCCAGAATCGCAAACTGAAAACCGGCCGGTATATAATAAAACTTATTGATCCGGTACAGCAGGTCAGCACGACTGAGGAAATTCTCATTCAGGCAAACCAGACAACACTGGTAGAAAAAACACTTAAGGCAAAATTCGGGACACTTAAGGTTGAAAGTGAGCCGGAGGGGGCGGAAGTGTATATCGCGACCTCACTGGGGAAAACACCGCTGGAAAATAATTTCATGAATCCGGGGAAATACCATATCGAGATTAAACATCCAAAGAAGAAATATGAGCCTGTCACTGAAGAAATCACTATTCCTGAGGGCAAAAAAGTTGAATTGAGTAACACACTGGTAATAACAAGCAAGTTTGACAAAAAGGCTATTGTGAGGCTGCTTCTGGGTGCAGGTGCAATCGGGTGTTATGTATGGGCGATCATAGAGCAGGGTAAATATAAAGAGAACCGGGCTTATGCCGATGATTTAGAAAAATATCAGTCACCACCTGATGAGGATGAAATAGCCAACTATGAAGATGATGCTTCATCGGCAGCAGTTCTACGAACTATAGGCGTTATCGGCGGTACACTGTGTGTCATCGGGTTTGAAATTGTTGCATTTTTCTAAAGTATGGTATGCTCTCAGTCGAAGGACGGTATCTAAAAATTCGAACAGTACTAAATAATCTATTATGGACGGAACAAATATACCACCACGAAACAATCCGAATCAACTTAACGACAACCTGGATAAAACTTTAGACGAAAGTGCGTTCACTGATCCGTCTCAATACCGGCAGGCTGCCAAACAGCAGACAGGAGTGAGCCCGGCCGGTGCTCAGAAACCCTACCAGCAAACACAGCTCCCTGATGGCAAGACCCCCATTCAAGTCGGTTCCGGTTCTATTGTCGGTGTTCTCGGCATCGGTGGAATGGCAAAAGTATATAAAATCTGGAACGAAAAGCTTGAGGTATACCGCGCGGTAAAAATTCTTCTGCCAAGCGACCAGCAGAATGAATTGGCAAACCGTTTTGAGACTGAAGCAAAAATCACCGCCAAGCTTCACCATCCAAATATAGTTGAAATTTATAATGTCGGTGAATGGCGGGGGCTACCCTACCTGGAGATGGAACTTATTGATGGTATCGCTTTAGATGCTCTCATCGGCAAATACGGGCGCCTTCCTGACAGCGTATGCAGCGCTATCGGCATTCAGATCGCAAAAGCACTCACGTATGCCCACAGTCAGGAATTTCTGCTCTATGGGAAAAATTATAAAGGTATTATCCATCGTGATCTCAAACCTGCCAATATCATACTATCGATGCAGGGTGATCTGAAACTCATGGACTTCGGTATCGCCCGGCCTACTGAAGCTGGCCTGCATACCATGGACGGCCATATTGTCGGCACCCTGCAGTACCTCTCGCCGGAGCAGCTTGACGGTGTCGAAATCGACAAACGCAGTGACATATATTCGTTCGGCGCTATCCTCTATGAAGCACTTACCGGGACAAAAACATTTCCGCAGGGAACTATTACCAACCTGATGAAAATGAAGGCAACAAACGCTTACCGCAAGTTCAGTGACCTGAATTTTCAAACCAATTCATTTCTCGCTAAAATCACAGAAAAATGCCTTCAAATCGATAGAAGCGAACGTTATTTCGATGCCGATGATCTGCATGCCGATCTACTCAAGTCCCACAATTCAATTACTGCTGATTCTCCCCGTGAAGTCCTGCAGAGTTATATACAGGGACCGGAGAATTATACTGTTGTCAATAAATCCCGAAAAAAAATGCCGGTAAAATTACTCTCTGTTATCGGAGGTATAGCGGCACTCATTGGTGTTATCGTGCTTCTGGTTATTCTTTTCACCGATGAAAAACCTGAAGATGTTTCAACAGGCAAAGAGCATATTCAAACAACCAAACCGGTTTCGAAGACACCACCGGTACAGAAAACGCGACCTGATACAATACAAAAAGTAGTGCAGACAATACCTGAGAGGAAACCGGAACGGAAAAAACCGGCTGTTAAAAAGCAGCCCGTTAAAGAGAGGCCAAAGAAGACCTATACTACACCTGCACAACCCGTTAAAAAACCACCAAAAAAACTATCTCCCCTTAAAAAACTGGAGGAGAAATATGGATTGGATACCCCGCTTGATATTGGTATTGCAGCCTGTGACAAGCTCCGTTTTACCGATGCGGTCACCGCTCTTGAAGCAGCTTCAGGAAACAGCCCTAAAAAGTCACTCTATCTGCTCTGGGCCTATGTTGAAACGAAAAAATTTTCCAAAGCACGCAGTATGGCCACCTCCTTTCAGAGTAGCGATGCTTTCGTTGAATTGTTGAAAGGCCGCATTCAAGCTGCTGCCGGTAAAAGCAGAAGTGCGTTAAACCACTATGAGGTAGCGCTTACCAAACCAAGCGCTATAAAGAAACGGTATCTTATACGTAATGATGCGCTTTACTATACTGCACTGGTACATGATGAACATCACCGTATATCGCCATCCTCAGAAAGTCGTCTTCAAGCCATGACCGCATGGAACAATCTAAAAAAAGTCTACAATGCTTCACCAAATCATCCGCGATTTAAACTGGCGAATAAAAAACTTGCTAAAAGTTTTTAACCCCTTTTGGAAGGAAATACCATGCTGAAATATTCCGGCTATATTGAAGGATACTATGGTAGAGAATTATCCTGGGAACAACGATTTGGCATGCTTAACCATCTTAACACACTGAGAATGAACGTGTTTCTGTATGCCCCCAAAGAAGACCCGTATCATCGCGTGCAATGGAAGAAGATGTATCCTCTCACCTGGCAAAAAACACTAAAGAAATTCGCCGCCTATGGGAAAAGGAAAAAGGTTGAAGTGATTCCCGCTCTCGCACCCGGGCTGTCATACGATTACTGTTCCGAAAAAGATTATGCACTGCTCCTGAAGAAATTCCGAATCTATTTCAACATGGGAATAGATACGGTAGCCCTGCTCATGGATGATATCCCTGAAGATCTTCCTGCACATTGCGCGCAAACATTTTCCTCTCTTGGAGAGGCTCACGGTCTGCTGATAAAAAAACTGCTTGCCGACCTGCGGAATATGAATAAAAAGAGTACACTCTGGTTCTGCCCGACCATATATACCGACCAGTTTGCCAAAGGGAAAGCGGTTGACTGCGAGTATATCCGGGATCTTGCCGGAACCATGCCCCGCTCTGTCCCCCTCATGTGGACAGGCCCGCAGGTCGTCTCGGAAAAATTAAATCAACAGACATGCGGTGACATTATAAAACTCTTTAGAGGAAATGTTGTTATATGGGACAATCTCTATGCAAACGATTATGCTCCCCACCGCCTCTTTGTGGGAGCATACCAGGGCAGAGAAGCAAGCATTGTAAAAAATTCCAGGGGTATTCTTATCAACCCAACCGGCTTATTCCATACCGACAGGTTTCTCCTTTCACTCTTTGCGAATTTTCTGAATAATAAAAAAGCTACGGTAGCAGGATGGGAACAGGTCGCTGAAGAATTCGGCGTATCAAAAATCTTCTATCGTATCAGGAAATTTTTCTGGTCGCCATTCTATCTGCCTGATAAAAAAGAGCTGTCTCAAAAAGCAATCGATACATTCGGTGACTTGTGGGATGAATTAATTGTTCCCTGGCAAAATCCACTGAAACTGGAATGGTATTCCTATATCTATGGATTTAATCAGGATCTTAATTATTTACAAATACCAAATAAAAAACTTGCATCATGGTTATATAAAAGGTATCTGCCGATAACAGCCCAACGGATGGTTCATCGTTGAAAGGAATACAACAGGAACTCACTTTCTTCGCGCCTTCTTCCTTTGACGATATTATTAACGCCAATACTATTACCGATCTCTCTGTAACTTTTAACAAACGGCTTCATAAAAGCTGGCACGTGACAATTACCCCGGACAAAAAAAAATTGCTGGTACTTCCAGCCCTTCTTAAAAACGCACCGGAAGAAATTAAGAAGGCAGTAATCTCCTGGACACTCCTCAAGAAACCACGTTTGAAAAAAAATAGAAAAAATTATCATACCAAAAAAAAATATCTGGAAAGAACGGTCTGGGATTACCTCACTACACAGGGAGTAACATCGAAACGAAGAGTCGTAACAGATCCACAAAAATTTCTTCATAAGACAAAAGGTATTACATACGACCTTCAGGAATTATTTGAAGAAATTAACCGGTACTATTTTAACGAACAATTAACGAGTTATATCAGGTGGGGTACCCATGCATCAAAAACATCATACCAGTTTCATTTTACCGATACAAATGGTAATAAACACAGTCTCATTACTATAGCAGGCGTATACAAC
>JAUVGS010000169.1 GCA_030593665.1 Chitinivibrionales bacterium
GTGTCCCAGGTAACAGTATAATTCCCTGCCAATTTTACCTCATTAACGAGAGGGCTTACCTTTATACCCTTTATAGTAACTATTTCTAACAATACCCGTGTTTGATAAGGTATAACATATTTGAGAATAATTTTCTTAGAACATTCCACTTGTTGTTTACAAAGGAAATCGAAGTTTAGTGTAAGTGCTGAGGATGTTTTGATTCCTGTGTTCGGTCTTTTAAAAACGAATAACTCCCGCGGCTCCCCTACAACATAAATGGTGCTGTCACTCAGGTCTATAGTCACTCCCTCCGGCTTGGTCATATCCAGAGGCAATTCTGAAAGCATGTTTCCGATACCGGTATATCCAAATAGTTTATTGTCCTCCTGGCTCAGAATTATCATTGTACTGTCAGGGAGAGCAAATAACCCGGCAGCATCACCGGTGTTATTCTCAATATTAAACGGATCGTTTTCATTACAAGCCACCGGATCACCGTTGCTGTCTAATGTGATACGGTAAAGCCTGGGGGGCAACATCTCTTTGATGGCATAAGCAGTATTTGTAGAAGCACAAAAAGAAACATCTTCCAGACCGGTATTCCCCCAGTTTTCTCCGATACTCAAAATAGCACAATTATCCCACGACACCGTACCCGAACCGGTTTCAGGAAGTTGCACCCTGACCAGATTGGCTTCCCGTTCTTCAACAATAAAAAAATACATACCTGATTGATACGCGATACCTTCCGTATCATCAAACCCGGAAAGGGTGATGGTTCGAAGCAGGCTGCCTGTTGCACTGATTTCATACACCTCTGTAACAGCATCATCTACGACATATAATGTTTTTGAGGTTGGATGAAAAGAAACACCGGAGATACTTGTTGCTGAAATGCCGGATATATCTATTTCGAATTCCTTTTGATACTTACCAAGAGAAGCAACAATTGACTGGGGTAAAACCGTAAACACGGATGGCATAATCCATAAGCATGTATACATGAATGTATATCGTAAAGACAGCATAATCCCTACTCTTCAGAGCTATGTTAAATCACTTTAATAATTAGTTTCTGTTAAACATAGGTCTGTTTTAGAGTAATTATAAGAAATTATAAAATGTTATAAAAATGTCACCCTGAGCGAGCCTGTCCTGAGCGGAGTCGAAGGGAAGGGTAACTCCTTATTATTACACAAAATATGGTAGATGGTTCGACTTCGCTCACCATGACTATTATATTAAAATTGGGACTACTGATTGTAAACTGTTAACAGAAACTAATTAATAATCCGGGCAGTCCGTTACTTTGCAAACACATACAACTTTTTTGGTTCTCCCACAATATAAATAGTACCATCGTCCGGATTGATTGTAACACCCTCCGGATCGTCCATATCCAAATCCAATTCTGAAAGCAACTCACCATCAGCGCTATACCCGGCAAGCTCATCCTTTTCCTGGTTAACCAGTAAAAAATTACCGTCGGAAAGCGCATAGATACCAGCCGCATCGCCACGAATGTTTTCAATATCAAACGGCTTATTCTTATAGCATGCTGCTGGATTCCCGCTACTATCAAGGGTTACAGAATACAACCGGGAAGGGTTGCACTCCTTTATTAAATATACCGCATTTGTTGCCGCTGTGTATGCGACATCTTCCAATCCCTCATTTTTAAAATCTTCCGCGATGCTCAATATGAAACTCTTTTCCCGAAGTACCGGCCCGGAACCTGTCTGTGGCAGGTGTATACGGATACAATTAGCTTTCCGTTCCTCAACGATAAAGAAATAATTATCCGATTGATACGCTATTCCTTCAGTGTCTTCAAATCCGTAAAGAGCAATACGCCTGATCAATTTCCCCGATGTGGTAACTTCATACACTGTCGGATTCTTGTTATCTATCAGATATAACGTTTTAGACTCCGGACGAAAAGCTATACCGGAAAGGTTTTTTGCAGATATGCCGGATATTTTGGTTTTATAGACTTTTTTATAGAATGCGAGGGATGCTGCAATGGATTGTGCTTGAGCACTACAGGTAACAAACACCATGCACCACAGGAAGCAACATTGTCTTATATGGCATGTCATTATGTTTAATCCTTCTTTTGTTTACCGGTAACCGTTCACAGGTTCAGGGTTCCCCGTTCATCCCTGAGGGTAAAAAATGGCAGAAAATAATTTCTAAGGTACTAACCCGGATAAACTGGAATTGTATATACAGATTCTAATATTTTATTACCTCTGACAAGTGGTAGGTACCAGATATGTCCCCCTGTAAAGTTAAGCGCTCACGCTTCAACAAGCTCAGTGCGAGCGGGTAAACGTTACATAAAAGAAACAACCGGCACGGTAGCGCCGGTATCACATTTGTAAAGATTCAACACTTCCCGCACTCCGGTTACATATTTGGAAAAACTTCGCCTCTGCAAACCGAATGTCCTGATACAGTCGATCATCCAGAGGGGCACCTGGGTTGTATAGCACTTCAATTCCAGCACCACATTGCATCCGGGATCAAAATTGGTTGCCATGTCATACGAGACCATTCTATCATCATCCGGAATCAGATTGTAGTTCTCTTCCGGCATATATTTCAACTCCATATCAAAGGTCACCCGCGCATAATCTTCACAATTGGACACATAGGCTTTTCGCCGGTATTGTGTCAGGACCTTGGGTTCTGCGTTGTAAGTATGCATAAGCCGCTGGAACAGGCGTATATTCCTCAACTCCTTCTGATTATCAATCCTCTGCGGGTTATAATCCACGAGACAGAAAGGAGTGTTCCAATTCGCTTCATAGACTCTTCCCCGGTATTTTTTAACGATATTGACATCCTTCTGCTTTACTTCAAGGAAATATGGCGCCTGCGGAATATCCCCATAGGATCGGATACGCATGTTAAATCTGTTTTTGCAGCCGAGCACCCGGTTTCTCAGAAAGAGATAGTAGGGCGTGTCAAAATAAAGATTGTTCACCCCATAGAAATAATCTTCTGCAATTTCGGAATACTTGTCAAGCGAGCAATATATGGAAACAAAGTTTGATATAGGGTCAATCATGGAATCCGGTATAATAAATTTCAGCTCATACCGTTCGAGTACCGGTGGCGTGATTATATCTCCATCATTCACTTTGGAATAACCTCTTGTTTCAGTGAGAGATAATTTCGAAGCGGTTTCTGCGAGAGATGCCCCGTTACATCTATAACCCTGATATAATTACGGAGTATATCAAATTTAATCTTTTTCTTCTGTATGTCATTTTCTATAATACTCTCCCGGATTTCCAGAAGGATAAGCGGATCAACGCCCTCCATCTCCATATATCGTTTTAACGATGATTCAGCATTCACATCACTACCCCGTGCGCCTAAAAAGGAATACTGTGACACCAGCACTTTTATATCCCCGATATCCTTTTCCATCCGCTCCTCGAGTTCCCGTTTAAGCTCAAAGTAGTTTTCCTTATCGGATAAATAGGTCAGTTTTCTCCTGTTAATATCATGCCGGTCAGAATTTATATAGGGTATACGAATACCGAGATTCATTAAAAACGCTTCGTTCCGCTCAGGGGTTTTTTCATCCAGTTCATTTTTCATGCGACCATGATCATAGCCAAACTCAAAGAAATTGATATAGCGCCGCCCTTCAGCCGTTTCCAGCTTTAATCTGCTTTCCGCCAACTGGAAATTGAGCCGGTCATATTTCAGATACACATTATTGGTATCAAGAGAGAAATCATTCTTTTCTATCCATTCACAGATATACTGTACTGTTACAAATCCAGCGGTATCAAACGCAGCAAAATCTTTTTTCGACAGGTAATTTCCTATCTCCTTTTTTAACCGGTTGATACTTCTTTCCCGTTCGATGTTTTCGAATTTTAACCGGGTAAGTTTGTTTTCTACCCTGATAAGGTCGATGAGATCAAAATTTATATCACCGGACTTCTGCTGCAGGACTTTTAATTTATCTTCATAGAGCACCACCAGCTCTTTTTGCAACTGCAGCATACACTCTTTTGCCAATAACTCAACAACAAGAGAGTAACGACCCTTTAAAGCTCTGTTTACAAGTAATTCTTCACGCTGCCGGTTATAACCCGTCTGCATACGGTACAGGTCTCTTCCGGCCTTTGTCTCACCAATACCGCGGGGCTCGACTCTCAATGAGTACCGCTGACAGTCAAACTCATACGCTTCATTTCGAATGCGTATCTCAATATCATCAATCACCGGCATGTTCTTCGACGAACTTTCCAGGAATTCCACCTTCTCCTTTTGTGCCTTAACAGAAACATCTTTATCCGCAGAAGCGAAAAATGTCCCGATAGAAACGGCTTGTGCATGTGTGTAAATGACAGAGGCGAACAAACTCACCATGGTGATTACAGCAAACCTCATGTATAGTCTCCTTTGATATTAAAATCTTGACGATGTGATAAGAACTTTTTCACCAAGAAGGAAGGTGTTTTCCGGAGGAATTCTGAGAACAACCTCCCGCCCCCATATCTGAATATCCTGCCTTTTCCTGAGGCGTATCGGGTACTCCACTATCCGGGAACCGACACCGACAACTTCACCTTCAATGCGATTACTCTTATCGGTCATAGAAAGGATATCCACCTTCTGTCCGATGGCTATCTTGTTATATACCTCTTCGTGAATGTATCCCTTTATATATGAGGGTGATTTGGTATGCAGTGTTACTATCGGCGAAAAGGGAGATACTTTCTCGCCTTCCCTGAAATTAACCGAGCCGATTATACCGTTAATCCAGGCAAATTTAACAAGCTTCCGCTTTTCCTCCAGAAGCAGTTTCAATTCGTTCTCCAGTTGCTGTACCTGAATAATGGCGGGATCACCACTTGAATACAGACCGCTTTTCAGCGATTCTATCTTTATCTGCGACGGATGCAGAGCCAGTTCAAGCTCTCTTTTGAGGCTCTCTATTTTTATCTTTATCGGGTTACTCTCCTGTGCATCGGGTCTGCCGATATTGCTCTTTTTTATACTCTTCAGCTCAGAGGCTAGCTTTTTATTAAGCTCATACTGTGCTTCAAGCTGCCGTATCTGTGATTTAATCTCATTAACCTTTGTTTCCTGCTGTGCTTCCAACTGGCGTATCTGAGAGCGGGACAGGCTTGCATCAGCAAGTTTCTGTGCTTTCAATCTATCAAACTGGTGGGCAATCTCATTGATTTTAAGTGTTAACTCAGGCCGGTTCAGTTCAGCAAGGGTATCGCCCTCATTGATGACCTGTCCCTGTACTACATGGATTTTTTTGATCTCAACGGAATTTCCCGAGTTAACAACAATCTCCCTGGTCTCTGCAATACCATAGAAGTGGGTTGATTCCCCCTTTAATACAAAGGAAATCGCAACGATAACCACTAATACACCGAGTATTACGAAATACAATACTTTCATGTTGTTTACCTATTGTTTCATTTATTATGAGCTACTACCCCATTATAATTCACCGGTCGCCTCCTGAAGCATACGGCTCGCGCCTTCAATGGACTCAATTTTTTTACTGCGGTAAGAAAATCCGCGT
>JAUVGS010000183.1 GCA_030593665.1 Chitinivibrionales bacterium
CACTAATTACAAGAGCCGCTGAAAAACTATGTAAACTGCTCTCTGAAAGAAAAGTTACATACCCCGGCACTAAATTAATCTTGCAATTTCAGATTGAGAAAAACACGCAACGATAAAAATGGCCTATGTCCAGAGTTCTGACTTGGCGGCGCGGCAGACAATCCGTCTGAGGCGAACAGGAATATGTTTATCCAGATAGTTAAGGCAAATGGCAGTTACTATCACTCCTATCTGTTTGAAGGATATGGTAAGGATTGCAGATGTTGAAAGGCAGCATTCGCAGCCACTGGAAGTGGCAATTGTGTTGTCGGCGGTGGAAATGATGATAATAACTGTTATACGGCTATCAGATCTATGGGATGCCGGGCATGTCAGGGTTGTCAATTTGATTTTAAGAATATAACGTTGCATTCATACTATTCAATAGATTGTACGCAATAGCGGTGGAACTCTATCAAAAATTGTAAAATTATTAACAAATGTCCGGATGCTGATTAAGCATCCGGACAACTATGCTTTGGCTTCAATAGAAAGGATGAAATATGATTTTTCATTTTTTGTTTAATAAAAAGAGGCTTCTAAGCTTCTTTCTTCCACTAATGTTATTATTACTTTTAATTTCCAAAACCTCTGCACAGACAGAATGGACTGTTGAAAAATCCGGAACAAAAAAAAATATTTATGGGGTCGTATGGACAGGCGAAGCTTTTGTGGCAGTTGGTGGAAAAGATTTTGATACTGTTACTTTCAATACCGGGATAATAATATATTCCATTGATGGTAAAAAATGGACGATTGTTGATTCAACATTACCCCGTTCAATTACAGATATTGTATACCCGGATAATGGTAAAGATATTTTAGCAACTGGCTATAGCGGGTATATATCAAGGTCAAGTGACGGTATAACATGGACAACCGAACATATATCTTCTTTGCAAGAAAAAGGTTATATCTGTGAAATAATGTGGGATGGCAGCAGGTACATTGCTGCCGAAGATGGCGGAGTATATATATCAACAGACGGAAAAGAGTGGTCAGATAAATATACATGTGAGGGAGGAAGTGATCTGTCTTGGTACGATATTGCCTGGTCTGGAGACCTGTTTATCTGTGGGGAAGAATGTGGACTTCTTCTATCCACGGACGGCGTCAACTGGGATTATAAGAGTGTACAAATCGCTTACCCCTCAACTGTTACATGGACAGGGAACAAATTTGTCCTGGCAAATAATGGTACTTCTGTGCGGCACTCAACTGACGGTATCTCATGGAGTGATGCAATATACCTGCCGAGATCGCGTAACAGACCTAAAACTATCCCTGTTTTTAGTCTCGATGCCCTCGACAAACGTAGTGGTTTGTTTGGAAGAATACGCTGGACCGGAAAAGAGTTGATCCATGTTCATAGCAGTATATGTACTTCTCCGGATGGAATCACATGGACTCTTCAGTGTGATAGTATAAAAGATAGTGCAGGAACAAAGGTGTTTTTAAGAGATATTGCCTGGAACGACGATATATTTGTGGCGGTTGGAACTGGTGGAACTATTCTCACTTCCCCCAGAGACAACACCAACTCAAAACCCAAAACAACAACCCAAAACTCCTGTTTTGAAATAACCTTAAAAACCACCGGAACCAGACTCCATGCGGTTTTACCATCCGGCTATAACGAGGAAAATATTTCTATTGCGATTTATAATCTAACAGGCAAAAAAGTTTTCTCACAGAACTCTCATATCTCAGGTAATACAATTGAATATGATCTTTCAGCTATACCGTCAGGATTTTATACCTTTGTCGCTAAAAATAAAGATTTTTCGGTGGAGAAAACGTTCTTTTTTACGAAGTAGGTTTTAATGAAACATGTATGTATCGGGACGGTTATAACCATCGGCTGGGATTGAAGGGTAAGAGTAGAAAGTGGGTGTACCTCAATTCAACCTTAACGTTATAAGATACTGAAGTGAATGTCGAGAGATTGGAGAAAAATAACAAGACACAAAACTAATAATTAAGAAATACTTCCCCGAATTCTACATCTCATTAACTACGAAAGAAATAATCTATTCAACTTGTTTTAAGTTTCTAAGTTTAGTCCGTCCCGGAGACACGCAGCATTACTTCAATGGATTCATGCAAAATTATGACGATTCGTTCATGCAATAATACTATATTTAATAATTATATGGATATTCCTTGTAAGTGTTGACTTTTATAATCCAGTTAACTATTAGTACCTTACAGATTGCTTTCTTGTTTTTTAGGTATTGGTTACAAATTTATTTGTTACAATACTTTATTCCGAATGTTTTCTTCGGTTAGAAAGAAATCTGATAAGGAACTTACTTGCGGGTTTATCCTGCGTTCTTACCCTTTCACAATTAATTGTCAGGATTTCATTATGAACTTACTATTTATTTCCTTCCACACACGGTTGCTTTATTATGTATCTTCAATTCTGATATTGGTATGTGTAACCGCCTCTGCAGACGACACGGTGATTACCGAATCCGGTACTCTTGAAGACAATGATGGAAAGACAGAAGTAATTGACAGCGGAACTCCACCGCAGGCTCCAGTTCCTCTTTCTCAGCCGCAGGCCCCGGTTCCTCTTCCTCAGCCGCATAACACATCCGGAAATGACAACAGCGAAAGAAAAAACAGAAATGACAATCAGTCGGGCATGCGAATAAATTTCTGCTATTTCTATGGTGATATAGAGAAACGTCTCTATAACCGAATTTCAGGTACCTACAAAAAATTCTCCCTGATTACTCAGTATTATAACAGCTATTTAAATTTGCCTAACTATAATGTACTGGATGAATCAAAATATTTGTTTCGTTTTCAAGTGGCCGCTATGATAAAGGCAGGCCGTTTTATTTCAATTGACGTCGGGCCGAGTTTAACAATTTTTAGAGAGGTGAATGGATTGGAATATACGGACCCTGTTGATAACGGTCTCTATGTAGATGATGAATATAAAGTTACTGTTATCGGTCCCTGTATAACTTTTGGAGTCAACTTTGTTAAGCGTTTTTACCCGATAAAAATTAACGTCGGTGTGTTAGGAGATGTTAATTTTAATATTATCACCTGTAAACAGAAATTAATATACACAGAAGACTATTATGGTTATGATGAATATACCGAACGTATGAGAAGTCAAGATTTTCAGGTAAATTTTTCCTTCGGGCCACGCGCTGGTATTGAATTTTTCGCGAGTGAACATGTTAGCTTTAATATTGACTTTTTATACCGTTATTATATGCTATACAGTGACATCAATATGAAAATCATGGAATTACCTGCAACAATAGATTTCGATAATTTTGACTATACGACAGTATATATGGGTTCAAAATGGCAATTCATATTACCAGGATTAGGCGGAGGGGCAGGTATCAACTTTTATTTTTGATTTGTTTCGCAAACAGCTTTTCACTTACCGGTGAGAATACAAAGAGTGTATACCCTATTAAGCCCCCACTTGAAGTGGAGGTTTAATATTATGGGGTTTCTAAAGGAGGTGGTAGCATCCCCTTTTGCCACGGTGATGGTTTAAAGCCACCGGATATCACTCTTTAAATAGTATAATTTTTCCTTCTAACAATTGTTTCCACAACCAGCTTCACTATGAAAATCCCTGCCATCACCGGCACGATTCCAAACAACGGGATTAGAAGCGTAGATGAAAGTGCCATACCGAAAACACCACCTATAAGATCTGCGCTGTTAATGATACCGGGTAAGGTATTTTTTCTGGTGACAAATTGCGCTGCACTGAGAAAGCCGATGACGAAGTGGCAGAGGAAAAAGAGTATAACGGGTGGCTGGGAGAGCAGGCTGAGCAGTATAAACGAGAAGATGCAGTATAATCCGATGCACAGGTCTGAAAAGGGAAGGCGGGGAATTTTGCTTCCTGACACAAATCCCAGAGAGAGGGCCATAAGCAGCAGGGAGATTTCAGCGTAGAGGCTGCCGTAGGTCGCCTGGTAGAGAAGCATTATCCCGATGGAGTACAAACCGGTGGCAAATCCGCTGGTTGCGATTGAGAGTACCGGAGGAGTCCGGGGTAGTAAAATAATGGACAGTACCAGTATCCCTATAAGTATACCGCAGAGAACAGCCGCGGAAAAGCCAAAGGTTTTCATCCAGGTTTTCAGGGAGAAAAGCAGTGCTATGGGTCTGGTATTTTTATTGAGCATGGTTGATTCGGTAATCGTATTTGCCTGTTGAATCTTATCTTCGAAAAGTGAGGGCAGAACAAATGCCGAGAGATACTCGGTTTCGACATCGATCCGGGTCGGTATATGAAGAGAATTTTCCGATGCCATGAAGGTCATATAGCCGTTGCCGGGAAAAATTATAACATGGGAGAATACTGAAGAGAGTGTATTGTGCAGTATCTCATAGAGTGTACGTTCGTCGGGCGGCATATAGTTTTCATTGAATGGCAGGGTGAAGGAGAAAACCGCCTTTTGCATCATGAGGGAGCGCATACGCTTGAAAAATGAAATAGTATAGAAGCGGCTTGTTGCGGTGTTACCTGGCAGGGAGCTTCCGAGAAGAATGAGATCGTATTTTTCTTCAGCGCGATATTTTTCCGGAGCGATAATGGTACTTTTTTCAGAAGCTACCTCCGGTAGTGTTTCAATTATATCGATGTTTAGGTTTTTATATTTCTGTAGCTCCGGATAGTATCCCCTGTCAAATATAACCAGCACGTTCTGTATCTGTTTCCTTTGGGCAGCGGGGATATGCACTGCCTGCTCGGCAACTTCCTTATTGTAGGTCGAGGTGTAAATGGTATTATTCAAAAGAAGCGTGGTGTCGGTTTCATGCACCAGGGAAGCAAGCTCGCCCTCTCTTGTCTGGCGGATGTGCGAGACAGGTCCGGCATATTTCCAGGCAGTCGTCGGGGCGTCTATGGTAAGGATGACAAATGCGGCACAGAGTTGCAGCACCATAAACAGAACAACGGTTGTTACATTTTTGGGTGGCCTGTACCTGATATCAAAAAGAAGAATAAGCGGGAGTGGCACTATTGCGGTAATGAGAATAACGGAATTTGTCGCATTGAACAGGGTCGCGGTGAATACTACAAGCGTGCCGAGCAGGGTACCTCCGTTCTCAAGCAGGTAAATATGATTCCTTTGTGAAGAGAGGCGGGAAAGGGTGCCGAAAATATAGCCGGTACAGAATGCGACAGGCCCTTCTGCTACAATAAACAGGCACGCTATTGCAATCGTTGGGATAACCGAGCCCG
>JAUVGS010000335.1 GCA_030593665.1 Chitinivibrionales bacterium
CTTGCGGGTTTATCCCGCGTTAGTACCTTACAGATTGCTTTCTTGTTTTTTAGAAAGGAATCTGATAAGGAACTTACTTGCGGGTTTATCCCGCGTTAGAGAATACGACTTATGCATAAATTGGTTTCCCCGTGTATACTACGAATCAGTACCTTTATAGGGCACTCGTTCTACTGCCTTGGCAGTATCATGTTTGTACTGTTTGTACTTCCCCTGGTTTTCCTTCTTACACCATTTGGACAACTGGCGCATCGTTTTCTCGGTTTTGCCATGCACACCTATCTTGCTTTCCTTACCCGGATATTTCTACCCGCTTTAGGCATTTATAAAATAAAAGAGATAAACGGATTTGATAAGATACCCAAGGGAAAAGCAATTGTCATTGTTGTGAACCACAGGGGAAAACTTGACGGCCCTCTTCTTCTCGGTATGCTGAAAAATACGGCAGCGCTTATAAAAAACAAATACGCACTATCACCCGTTTATGCTGCCCTTGTTAAAAAACTCGACTTTATCAGCCTTAATCTACGTTCACGGGAAGCATTGGAGAAAACCATAAACCGGGCAAAGGAAGTGCTAAAGCAGGGGAAAAACCTCCTGATTTTCCCGGAAGGGACACGGACAGCATCACGAAGACTTCTTCCGTTTAAAGAGTTAGCCTTTCGAATAGCACAGGAAACAGATACCGATATTTATCCGGTGGTTATTTACAGTGAGTTTGAATTTATGACAAAACAGGTTAACACTTTTTTTCCTGATAAAAAAAATTCTTTTATCATTCATTGTCTTGCACCGGTAAAATCATTACAGAACGAACATTCTGCTGAACTGGCTGCACGGGTGCGCGATTTGATGGCAAAAGAACTGGCTGCTATTGAAAAAAGAGAAGAAGGATTCCGGACTGCTTAGGAATGACCTGTCGTTTATATGTTTAACACTGTTAATGTGAGTTCATTATTAGATTTTAATTTTATAAGGATTTCTCCCATGCCAAAAAACATTCTGTTTACTCTTGTTGATATTAAAAGGGTACTGCCACATCGTCCTCCGTTCCTTTTTATCGACCAGGTCACTCACTTTAAACAACACGAACGGATTGAAACGGAGCGGTACCTGCGTGAAGATGAACCGTTCTTTGCCGGTCATTTCCCAAACATGCCTATCATGCCCGGGGTACTTGTTACCGATGCTCTTGCACAAACAAGCGGCCTGTTATGGGGATTCAGTAAACAACAGGATGCCTTGGAGAATGGAGACCCTGCGGCCGAAAAAACACAGGAGATATTTTTCCTCGCCGCTGCAAATATTAAATATACCAACCCGGCATATCCCGGAGATACCTTACAGATGACTTCGTATGCGGATAAAAATTTCGGCGCACTCTATACCTATACGGTTGAAGCTGTCGTAAAACGAAAGGTGATTGCAAAGGGCAGGCTTACCCTTGCCATGATGAAGGGTAATCCATGAGAATACTCGTTGTGCGCGGCATCCCGCGCAAGGAAGGCCATACACAACATATAACCGACCTTGTGGTACAAGGCGCCTCGGAAGCCGGGGCACCTATTATCGACATTGACCTTTACACTAAAAAAATTAATCGCTGTGTCGGGTGTTACCACTGCTGGATTGTATCTCCCGGTACCTGCGTCCATCATGATGACATGCCCGGGATTATCGAACAGCTCTATGCCGCCGACATATTACTCTTCGCAACCCCTTTATACAACTATACCATGAGCAGTATCCTCAAACGATTTCTTGAACGTCTTTTCTCCCTTACCAGACCGGGACTCATAGAAACACCAAGCGGTTTGTTTAGAAATAAAGAATGGGTATCTGAAAAATGGGGCGATAAAAAAATAGCCGTTATCAGTTCCTGTGCATTTAAAAGTATGCGTAATTTTAATCCGCTCGATGAAACATTTAAACTGATCGCGAACGGTATGAACCTGAATTACCTTGGAGGAATTCTGCGCCCCGAATCACACCTGCTTCCCTTTACACTCTCGAAACCAAAAACAATTAAAATCATTGAAACGGCACTGGCACGATGCGGCAGGGAGCTTGCATTAAACGGTATCCTCCCGAAAGAACTCCAAGACAAAGTTGCCACTCCCCTGGTAAAGGATACGGCACACTTTCAGAATTACTCCACTATCTACTGGGAAGACGCCGCCGCACTGGGAAACGAGGGAATCAATCCTGAAAAAGTCCGGGCGGCTATCATTCGCAACGTTCGTATACTCATGCCTGAAATGGCCCGGTGTATAAATCCACAAACAACAGCCAAGCTGAAAGCAGTGCTACAGTTTAACTTCACCGATAAGAATCTTCACTACTGCATAACTATAAACAAAGGCACCTGCACGCTTGAAGAAAAGGTGAGTCAAACCTTCGACCTTTCTATTACCACAGACTCCGCTACGTGGGGACTGCTATTCACCCAGGAATTACCAATTAAAGATGCACTCATGGAAAAAAATATTCTGCTGGAGGGTGATAAAAATCTTTTCATGCGATTGGGCAGGTATTTCCCGCCGCCGTCCTGTTAACAGTGCAATTAACTTTCTTATTTATTACCGTCCCCTGTTCCAAACTGTCAACTATGGCAAATTGTTAAAAAAATCCTTATTCTCATCGGTATCGGTATTTCGACTCTCCGTTACGGCACTATCACTCTCTTTCTGAAGCGCCGCATGTTTCTTTACATTCCATTTCTCAAGTCCCCGGGGATACAAGTAAAAATAGATACCATATCCTGCACCAATAGTACTTCCAAAAAGTAACACACAGGCAATGATAAAAAGAAACATTTCGGAAAATAAAATCATACCGGGGTTACCGTTAAGATGCCTGCTATACATTTCATAAGATGCCAAAAGAATATTTCGCTGCCGTTTCAGGTCAACGACCAGTCGAATACTGTTGAACCCTGCCTTGTTGGTAAGAAACCGTACCGCATGATCTCCATAGGTCCGCCAATAATTAATCTCATGTCGAAGAATTGCCCGTAAGTGCATCATATCTTCGTGTGTCACTTTGACAAACGAGTATTTCAACTCACCGGTTTCCCGTAGTATGTTCTCCACTTTCATCAAATCGGTCTGGATTACCGCATCATGTTTTAATGAAAGTTTAACCATTTTTTGATAATCCTCCTTTGTACTTTTTTCCAGCATTTTAAATTTCTCAGACAATTCGGTTATATCCCCTATCCGCTGCCTTAAAGAAACTTCGATAGATTCCATATCTCCGATCCACTTGGTCAGATGATATTTGAAGGGATTATCCAGAGAAGGATTGACAATTTTTTTTATCGATGCTGATAATAAAAACAGAAAAAGAGTACACGCGACAGCAACACTTACCCAGTAATATTTGTTAATAAATGCATTCATAATAACCCCCATCCTCACTTTG
>JAUVGS010000116.1 GCA_030593665.1 Chitinivibrionales bacterium
AAAGTAAATGGCAAAACTTACTATTACTATTCCGTGTGGGCATGGATTAATGGTAAGTGTAGAAGGAAATTTCAAAAATACCTTGGAAAACCTGCTGATATATACAAAGCAACACAGGAAAACGCTACACCAAATTATGCACTATGCGAAGAATAAAAGTACCGTTATAATGTTTTGCATACAGATAATTAAATAATGCTGTCTGTGCGCCACCGACATGGAGATACCCGGTTGGCGAAGGCGCGAAACGAACACGAATCGGTGAATCCATACAATTTATCCTATTTAAATGTGAAAAATCAGCAAGTTAAAAATAAGGTATGTGGGAGAAGAAAAAAGATGAATTATATGCAGTGAGATAACTTTATGATCTGCGAATTTTAACGTCTACCGGGAAGTCAATTTTGTCATCGCTAATTTCTTCTGTAGACGAGCGCGCGCCCTTTCTCCAAAGATCATGGCAAATTCATCAAAGGTATTACGCATAAATTCTTTACGGCCGTGATTTAACCTCTTGAATTTTTTCAACTCACTCCCCTTTTTAACATACTGGTGCATGGTTCCATAAATATGTGCCTTAAGCAGATGAGTTATCGAAATACGGGGCGATTCAAATTCGCGTTCACTCAGAAAATATAGGGCATCTTCAAAACGCCCCTCTTCACACATGTGACAGGTCCAAATAACCAGGTCCAGTTTCACCAGTTCCTTGTCCGCATTAATAAGTCTGCGCCTGAGCAGTTCTACATCAAGATGCGGATTGCGCTTTTGATAATGACAGATTAACTTGTGCAATGCCTGAATATTATCCGAGTCACGTGAAAGAAGGTTTCTCAGGATTTCTTCAACCTGTTCATACCGTTCCTGTTTCTCATAGAGATCCGCCAGGAAAAGGTAGGTATAATAATTCCCCGGTGACACTGCTATCTCCTGTTCAAAACTCTTTACCGCCAGTTCTGTTTCTCCAAGACTGAGGTAAGACATGGCAAGACTATGATACGGGACGTCATATACATCATCAACAATAATAGCCTTTTTAAACCAGGAGATACTGTCTGAAAAATGCTCTATTACCTGACAAAATTCCCCGGTCAGGAGGTATACATCAGCCAGGTCTCTGGTATTCTCGTCATTCTTATTTTCCATTTGTTCAAAAAAAACACTTATCTGAATAAGCTCTTCAATAACTTCCATTCCGTTGCCCTCTATACACTCCTCATATCCCTTATCCTCTATTAACTCAGCCATATCTTCGTAAGCATATGAATAATTCGTTACCAGCTTGCATAATTTTTTTAACGAACATCGCGTTGGATCATACTGTTTTCTCTGTTCTGCAAACATTTCATTTCCTTTTTTGTCTGACAACATAATACTCTCTTAATAAGAAAAATACTAAAATAAACTATAGCATATATAGTATTTTAATAATACTTTTATAGCACATACTGTGTCAACAACCATTTTATCAAACGCAAGGGAGCAGATAATTTCCCTTGACATTATTCATTACACCCTCCCGTCCCTCTTCCCCCGTTAACAGTATGTTAAGCAGAGGGGCATGGAAATGACCATTCTGCTTCTACATAATGTTATCCAGGGGCTTTCGTGCTTGCCCACAGGGATAACAGTATGTTAAGCAGAGGGGCATGGAAATGACCATTCTGCTTCTACATAATGTTATCAAGGGGCTTTCGTACTCTCTTTCAGGGATAACAAAAGAAGATGGACGGCGGAGAGTTATAAAAATATCATGCAACGGTCTAAATAAAACTTGTGCATTCTTATGCATCAATTATTAAGAGAATGTCAATATCTTTAACTTTACATTGAGGCTTAAATAAGGTTAAAGCAGAAGCCTGTAAAATATGCCTATTGAGTTTAATTTTCTAAATAATTTATCTTCATGCATGCGAAATGATTCAAAGAATAACGAATTTACCGTGGTAATCAACAGAGCGTAATTTAATTTAAAGACATGATTTATTTCGATAATGCAGCCACATCATGGCCAAAACCATTCTGCGTCACTGATGCCATGGTCAAATTCATTAATGAAACAGGGGCAAATCCGGGACGTTCCGGACACCGTATGGCTGTGGCATCAGGCCGTATTGTGTATGAAACCCGTGAAACGGTCAGTACCTTCTTTCACTCACAAGATCCCCTGCGTGTGGTATTTACCGGCAACGTAACCGAATCGCTCAACCTTGCATTGAGCGGTATCCTGCGTCCCGGCAATCATGTGATTACCAGCAGTATGGAACATAACTCAATGATGCGACCGCTCAGGGAACTGGAAAAGGATGGTGTTGAAATCTCCGTTATTCAGTGCTCCCCGCAAGGATTACTTGATCCACAGGATATCATTTCTGTGATAAAGAAAAACACCGTGATGATCGCACTCAACCATGCTTCGAACGTCACCGGCACAATACAACCGGTGAATGACATCGGCAGAATAGCACGGGAACATGATCTTCTCTTTCTACTTGACACAGCGCAAAGTGCGGGAATAATTGATATCACTATGGAAGAGGATTGTATTGACCTGTTGGGATTTACCGGACACAAATCGCTCTTCGGGCCGACAGGAACCGGTGGCCTTATTCTGGGAGAACGGGTGACGGCTGATCAATTCAAACTGTTAAAAACAGGAGGTACCGGTAGCAGATCGGAGCATGAAATACAGCCTGATTTTCTACCTGACCGCTGTGAAAGCGGTACGCTCAACGTGGTTGGACTTGCGGGATTGTTAGCCGGGATACAATGGATACAGGAGAAAGGTATCGCGGTAATCAGGGAACATGAATTTCACCTTGCCGGCGCATTGCTGGATGGCCTGCAGGCAATGGCTGAGATAACGGTATTCGGGCCGGATGACCCCACGAAACATACTGCTACCGTCTCCTTTACCATAAACAATGTATCTCCTTCCGACGCAGGTTTCCTCCTCGATGATGAACATGACATACTGTGCAGAATCGGGCTTCATTGTTCTCCCTCATCCCATAAAACAATCGGCACATTCCCTGACGGCACTATTCGTTTCGGACTCGGGTACTTTAATACGCTGGAGGAGATTGAAAAAGCGTTGGATGCGGTTGAAAAGCTTGTCGCACAGTAATACAATTTCAGGAGTACGGGAGTATTGAAATTAGAAACGAATGGCAATCCATCCATTGCTTCAACTATTTTCGAAAGATATATTTTGCAGGTATATAAAAAAGTATGAAAACTGAAAGTTTTTCCGTTATCCTGGTTCACGCGACAAGTCATGCATTACGAGCGGAAAAGGTGATTAAGCAGGCGGGAATATCCTGCAGGCTTATACCGGTTCCCCGCCAGTTAAGTTCGGACTGTGGGGTTTGTTTACGGGTGAAACAGGCTGACCGTGAACATGCTGTACATTTTCTCGAAGATATTCATGTAGAAATAAATGGTGTCCATGACCTGTAACGTACACGAAAGGCTTTATGACTGAGAAGGATAAAAAGATTCGATTAACATCGTTGACCTCAGCAGCCGGCTGAGCAGCGAAAATGGGTCCGGCGACCCTGCTGCAGGTCTTGCAGCCGCTGAGAAGCATCTTTCAGGGAAAAGATTTCCCTGATCTGCTGATCGGCCTGGATGTCAGTGATGATGCTGCTGTTTATAAAGTAAACGATGATACCGCAATTATCCATACCCTGGATTTTATGCCCCCGGTCGTTGACGATCCCTATGATTATGGCGCGATTGCCGCGTCTAATTCATTGAACGATGTCTATGCCATGGGTGGCAAGGTCCTACTGGCTCTGAACATCTGCGGTTTCCCACAGACACTCCCCCCTGCTGTCATCAGTGATATCCTGCGGGGCGGCGCTGAAAAAATAGCAGAGACCGGCGGTGTTCTTGCCGGCGGCCATACTATTGAGGATAAAGAGCCCAAATACGGTCTTTCCGTGATAGGCCTGGTCCATCCTGACCGTATTCTCTCAAAAGCAAATGCCCGTCCAGGTGATATCATGGTTCTTACCAAACCACTGGGCAGTGGAATTATAACGACCGCTGCTAAAGGAGATGCAGCAGAGCCTGCACATGTGCAGGCCGCTATTGAGAGTATGAAAAAACTCAATCGTTTACCGTCTGAATTATTTCAGGAAATCGGGGTACACGCGTTAACCGATGTCACTGGTTTTTCACTTCCGGGTCACAGTCATGAGATCGCTGAAAAAAGCGGTATACAGGTCAGTCTCAATATAGAGCAACTCCCCTTCCTTGACGGCGCGTTCGGCTATGCTCAGGATTGGCTTTTCCCCGGTGGGACCTGCAACAATGAGGAGTGCTATAAGAAAAATGTAACCTTCACGCAAGATATACCACCAGAAATACAGAAACTGCTCTTTACCCCGGAAACTTCCGGCGGCCTCCTCGCAGCAATTCCCCCGGACAAGATAGATGCAATCCGGGATCTTTTTAAACAGAATAATGAAAAGTGCTGGATTATCGGAAAAGCTAAAGAGGGATCAGGCGTTACTATTGCAGCGTAATACATCCGGTAATTCTCAGAGAAGATAGTGAAATATCCAATTGGTATGTTTAAAGGAAAACAACCGTCACTCCGTCAACATCCGGAATCTCACTGTTGTTTTTTAATTTTCGATCCTATATATTCACTACTGAGTGTCAAGGAAAAACCTTCAAACCCCGGTTTATTGCGCACTACTTCAGGTACCAGCGTGTTTAGAATATACTCACTATCGGTATTTCCATTAACAACAACAGGTTTACACTCGAAGAATCCTGAAGAAGACGCCGAGTAGATTGCTACTAACACCGTGCCCTTTGGGATGGTGCAGGTAAATCCATCCGAATATTCCAAGTCTCCCTGAATATCTGCGGCTTCCTGCAGTTCAACAAGGGTTTCAAACCGATCACCCTTTTTAACAGTTGTACCCGAACCACAAGCAAGAAATAGTAACAAAAGCGAAAGTATAATAATCAAGGCTTTACGTAAACACATACGACCCTCCTTGAAAGGAACATTCTTCTATTTCACCCTCAATATATATACTACTGAAACTAACATTCGCCAAATCGAACTACAACGGAAAAATGGAAAAAGGACTCTTTTTAAAAATGTCTTAGAGAGGGCCTCCCAATACGAAATACACTGAATCCTATTTCGAATAATGCGTCATGGTCAAGGATATTCCGACCGTCAAAAATAAATGCCGGTGATTCCATATCCTTGAATATCTTCTTATAATCGAGATCTTTATAAATATCCCATTCTGTCAGCACAGCAATTGCGTGAGCGCCTTTTGCCGCTTTATAGGGATCTTCTTCACAGGTAATCGCACCCAGCTCCGCAAGATCTATTTTTGCATTTTTAAGAGCTTTTGGATCGGTGATAACAAGATGGGCCTTCTCTTCAGCCAATTTTTTTGCAACATAAATGGCAGGTGATTCTCTGGTATCACCCGTATCCTTTTTAAACGCAAAGCCAAACAGGGCGATTCTTTTCCCGGCAACCGTATTAAACATGACCTTAATCATCTGCTGGACAAAGCGATATTCCTGGTACTCATTTATATTAATGACGCTCTCCCAATACTGCGCCACTTCGGTAAGACCATAATGCTCGCAGATATAAACCAGGTTGAGAATATCCTTCTTGAAACAGGAACCGCCAAACCCGACACTGGAATTGAGAAACCGGGATCCTATTCTGCTGTCCATACCTATAGCATGTGCCACCTCAGAGACATTAGCCCCGGTCTTCTCACATAAGGCTGAAATACTGTTTATGGATGAAATGCGCTGCGCAAGGAACGCGTTTGCAACCAGTTTCGAGAGTTCAGCACTCCAGATGTTACTGGTAATAATTTTCTCGCGCGGGACCCAGTTTTTGAAAATATCCACGAGTTCCTGGCGTGCTTTCAAACCGTTTTCAGTCTCCTGCGATCCGATAAGCACACGGTCCGGATTAAAAAGATCAGCGACCGCTGTTCCTTCAGCCAGGAATTCAGGATTTGAGAGTACCTCAAAGTTAATTCCCTTATCATTTTCATTCAGAATACGCTCCATAGCCCGGGCAGTCCGAACAGGCAGGGTACTCTTTTCAACGATTATTTTGTCATGTTCAGAAACCTTCACGATATTTCGAGCTGTTTTTTCCCAGTACTGCAGATCAGCAGCCTTACCAGCGCCCTCACCAAAGGTCTTCGTAGGCGTATTCACAGAAACAAAGATGATATCCGCTTTTTTGATGCCTTCATCAATCTCTGTTGAAAAGAATAAATTCCTTCCTCTTGCTTCCTTTACAACTTCGAGCAGCCCCGGCTCATATATCGGCAATTCATCAGACTGCCAGGCAGCTATTCTCTCTGCATTTATATCAACAACAGTTACTTCATACTGCGGACACCGCGCAGCAATAACAGCCATTGTCGGGCCGCCGACATAACCGGCTCCAATGCAGAGAATGTGTTTTTTAAATTTCTTTTCGGACATTAGTTATAGCTCCATGATGAAATAGTTACTTTTCTCAACTATCTGAATATGAATGAGTAAATAAATAATTAAAATTGGGTTATTAAATATACGTTAAGAATCAGTTCAAGAAGTTTTACTATTCGATATAGTCAGAAAATTGATATCGTAAAACAGAACGTTTCAACCTTGATAATGCAGCAACCTTAATCTGCCTGATCCGTTCTCTGGTTAAGTTTAATTGATCTCCGATTTCTGCAAGTGTATAGTATGTTTCCTCTTCTATGCCGAAATACAAACGTATTACCAATTGTTGCCGTTCAGAAAGAATATTTAAAAGTTTTTTAATTTTTTTTGTTTGA
>JAUVGS010000419.1 GCA_030593665.1 Chitinivibrionales bacterium
CATCCAGACGAATCTGCGTTATTATATCCATTTTTATTACTTTCAACATTTTCATGTGGTTTTATTGTACAGACCCCGTGCAACCCGATTTTGAAAAATACAAAGAGACAATGGTGACCATTTTTTGTGACTCAGCATGTACAGATACACTTAATGACAAAGACACACTCTATTTTAATGATACTCTCTTTCTCTTTTTAAAAAGTAATTTGCCTCAATTTATAGATTCGATATCTATTATTGTAAACGATTGCACAGGAGTGACTATATTCGATTCCACAACGTCCAATGTTAATGCA
Organism: Chitinivibrionales bacterium; assembly: GCA_030593665.1. Next base: position 300 of record JAUVGS010000419.1, read on the forward strand.
ACAGATTCTTTGATACCGATGGGAAATTATATACTAAATAAACCTTATACAAATTTATTATGCCTCACAGCTTCAGTAGACGATTTTGAAAATAAAAAATTACTATAATTTATATGTGCATGGCATGCCCCCGGCAATTTTAAATAACAAGGCAATTCTTTCAATAGGCATTCCCCAGACGGATTCTATGTTTTATATGTACATTCAAGCGGAGGGGTGTGATACTCTTCACTACCAATGGTATAAAAATGACACTATTCAGATTGGTGTTGATAGTGATACTCTCATTTTTGATTCACTTCTGCTGTCAGACACCGGTACCTACCATTGCATGGCAACCAATTTGTGGGGAATTGATAGCAGCGAATCCTTTATCTTAAACACAGTCAATCTTAAACATCCGCCATTTATTCTCAACAATAAATCAATACTGTCTACCGGAGTTCCCCAAAAAGATTCATCTTTTCTTTTATATGTTGAAGTTAAAGGAAGTGATACGCTGTATTACCAGTGGTTTATGAATGGTACTATCATTCCAGGTGCGATTAATCTTTCCTTACTCTTTCCCGCGTTAGCATTAACAAATGAAGGCAGCTATATTTGTGCTGTCTCTAATTATTGGGGTAGTGATACCAGTAACGCATTCTCACTTGCGTTAGTAAACACAGCGCCTCAATGGATTTCTGACACACTGCATCTTTCCGGTAATGAGGCAACCTCGTTAATAATGCTATTGTCCGATTCCTGCTCCGACCATGATAACGATCAAATCACTTATACGTTACTTCCGGACAGCTTGTTTGGGGATACCATACTTGCGCAGGGATTGTACCAATTCACACCGACCTATAAAGATGCGGGAATTTATCACATACAAATTGACGCTTCCGACGGGAAAATTGTATCATCAGTAATACTGCAACTAACTGTTTACAATGTCAACCGAAAGCCGGCCTTTCTCGATTCTTTGCCTTTGCACGCATACACACTGGTTGAGGGCGGTCTCCTTACAATAAATTTTAAAGCAACCGATCCTGATGAAGAGCCTTTGCAGTATTTACTTCATTCCACAACACTACCTGATTCACAGAATATCATTTTTTCCGACTCCCAACTGGTTTGGCAGGCAGGGGTAAATGATAAAGGAGTCTTTACAACGGAAATCCGTGCTACTGACGGTATCGACACAGCGAAAGCTCCTGTTGATATAGGGATTGGCGACGTCAATCTCCCGCCGTATATTACCATAGCGGGTTACCAGGAAGGTGACACCATGTATGTAACTGAAATGACAACCTTCCTTTGCACCGTTACTGTAGCAGACCCCAATTTAGAAGATACCGCGACTTTATTAGCAGCAAAGAACCTGCCGGGAGGTGCAACCTATGATACCACAACCGGAGCACTATCATATTCACCGGCATATACTGTTTCCACAAATACGGCAAATACTATGTTTGCTTTTATTACTTTTTTTGCGATTGATAACCTGGGGGCAATTGACTCGTTTGTTGTTCACATTCTGGTAGTGGATTCTAATGTCGCGCCCTCCGGTAAGGATACTTCTGTAACAGTTGAAGAAACCGTTCCAACAGCCATTAATATTCCGGCATTCGATGTTGACAATAATCCCTTAACCTGGAAAATTATCTATGGTCCATCAAAAGGAGTTACCAATATTTCTATGGGAAATATTGTAGCCGGAACAGAATACAGCTATACAGGAAACAATTTTCTGTCCAATCAAAGTGACAGTATGGTTATGGCGGTCAGCGATGGATTATGCGCCTGTACAATCTCTGTTAATATTACTATTACTGCGGATAATGATCCACCGGTACTGGATTCAACCAGTGCAATAACAATCACAGAGGATGACTTTTTCGGCGTCCAATTCCACCTGTATGCAACTGACCCTGAAGGTGATAGTAGTATCACCTGGTCGCTCAACAGTGCTCCGGTAAAAGGTATAATTACACTATTGAACGCAGAATTATCTGCGGCGGATTTTGAAGGTATGTTTACCCCTGTAAAGGATTCCTTCGGCATTGACTCTTTTACTGTTCTTTTAAATGACGGAAACAGTAACAGCCAGCCCTTAACTGCCTATTTGCAGATTACTCCGGTTAACGATGACCCTCCGGTACTTGATTCTGTGAGCCTGATACAAATTGCAGAGGATGATTTACAGGGAATTGAGTTTAATCTGTATATAACAGACCCCGATACCGGAGATAAAGTAACCTGGTCACTTACTACACCACCGCAAAAAGGAACCATCTCCAATATCGTTAATCAGATTACCACTGTTTATTCTGAAGGTAAATTCACTCCATTACCGGACATGTTCGGGGCAGATACTTTTATTATTTCACTCAGTGACAGTCTCAATACTGTCGGCCCTTTTACTATTCCTATTTCTATTACGCCGGTTAATGATTTACCCGGCATATTCTTAAGCACTACCGTACCGGGAAACACCGCCCCCTTTGGTTCAACAATACCGCTGAAAACAATATTTCATGATAAAGAGGGAGTACAGAGTGTAACAATCTTT
>JAUVGS010000269.1 GCA_030593665.1 Chitinivibrionales bacterium
ACAGAGATATTTCATAGGTACTCCTTCAATGATGAACTTCCTCAATTTGTATGAAGATAATCAGATTTACCCCACAGAGGTGATATATTGTCCACTTCCGTGGATAAAAATTAATACATGCCTGTTTATAAATCTGCTTTAATATACGGTTTTATTAAAAAGTTATTTTTAAAAAGACAACTTGAAACCTGCATAGCCGGATTTATCTGCGGTACCATACCCGATCACCTCTTCATATTGCTCTCCCAGAATATTCTTCACTCTGCCGAATAATGATAAGTGCCTGCTGATATCATAGGAAACAGATACGTTGAGAAGTTTGTAATCACCCATTTTTATTCGATTCCCGCTTGCCCCATCATATCCATCTCGTTCGCCAACATACGAAGCGTCAAGTGCGATAGTGGCCTTATCAAGAAGTGTATAACTGAGATTTGCAGCAATCTTATGCGTGGGTCTGTTTAATAACGCCTCATTCGTACCATTATCCTTTGTTTTCATATACGTATAATTTACCTGCACCGTGATATCATCTATCGGCGTTACAGATGAAAAGATTTCAACTCCCTGTGTAGCTGCTATAGCGACATTATCGTATGTCCAGGTTGTAAGATCAAATTGGATTAAATTATCAAATGCATTATTAAAGTATGTCGCTCCCAATACAATTTTTTCTTTCCATAGGGATTGCTCAATCCCGACATCCCACCCAAGACTTTTCTCCGGTTTCAGCGTTGAATCACCATATTCTGAATAGAGTTGATAAAGAGAAGGTGCTTTAAATCCAGTCCCAATAGTTGCTTTAATCCTGGTTGCCGAAGGTTTTATTATGCCGGTAGATGCACATCGAAACGTTATCTGCTTTCTAAATTTCTCATTATAATCTATACGTAATCCTGCAGTGGTAAAAAAACAATCCCCTAATGAAATATGATCCTGCAGATATCCGGCAAAAACAACTGATTGCACATTGGATATCCTGCTTATACCGGAATATGCCCCCCAGTCAGAAGCACCCTCGTAATAGGAATAGGACTTCCCATTTTCCTGTTCAAATTCAATACCACCGGTAAGCGTATTAGTCTTATGAACAAACACGTTATTCTGCCAATTTATTTTAATCATCCGCCCATTAAAGGTACTATATGTCGAATCATAGGGATGATTCGTGTCATGACCATCAAGATTATTTCTATCAAGATTAGTAAAAGAAATACCCAATTTCTGCTCCCATATATTCTTTAGAAGCGACAGGCTACACTGGGTTTTAATGGTAAACTGAGTACAATGGATACTGTTATTCGGATCATCTCCACCAACCCCACCGCCATAATCGATATCAGAATCCGAATCAACAAATCGTGAAACCAGATCTATATGGAGGTTATCAATCGGATGCATGCCCAACCGTGCCGATACGGTTGTATTGTTATAGCCATCTGCCTCGGTATTCCCATACGTTTCACCAGCGGAAGAAAATCCTTTCATATCCATACGGGAAATGCTCAGTGAATAATCTACCCAATCCCAGCTTCCATTCATGCCCAATACCTCACGGAATGTCCGGTATGAACCTCCCTCTCCGGATATAAAAAATGACGGTCTTCCGCTCCCCCGCTTGGTTAAAATATTGATTACACCACCGATTGCATCAGACCCATACAGGGTACTCTGCGGACCGCGAATAATTTCGATACGGTCAATATTGTCGGTGGTCAGATCCGCAAAGTCGCAGGAATGCCCCATTGACATCGGATCATTCAGCTCTACGCCGTCTATCATTACTAACGTATGCTCAGGATTTGCGCCACGCATGTATACATTAGTAAGAGTACCCTCTCCACCGGATTGTACAACATCCAGGCCAGGCACACTACGCAGGACCTCGGATACCTTTCTGCACTGCCTTTTCTTTATATCTGAATTAGTAATTATGCTCACAGAACTGGCAATTTCCCGTAAAGGCATCTCCAGCCGTGTTGCGGTCACAACGACCCTCTCAAGCGATACCGGCTCTTTTTCTTTATAAACAAGCGTATCAATTTCCCTATTTTCCTTTTGACCATAAAGAGCCGCATTTAAAACCAGACAAATAAACAAACAGTGAATGTTCCTCACTTTCAGTCCCCTTCCTTAATGTTTACTATGATTTTTCTCTGTTATGCACCAATGAGTCAGTCACAGACTTCATGGTTTATTACCGGCAATAAAAATGTATAGAATTGGAATAGCAGGTTATTCTTTTACAGGTGATTATTATGTATTAGTCATATTCCGCAGCCTTTCTCAACCTTATTCCCGAAGGTCGATCGGATATGAAGAATCTTATTCAAGCAGGTTTCCTGACTTTCCCAGATCTTCCAGCCTTCCCGTGTCCTCGACAACACAGTGGCTTGCTATTTGGAAGAACGTTGATCCCATTCTGCAGGATCAGGAATACAGTGGCGGGTCCGTTCCCGATTCTCACGGGATTCCCTGACACTTGAATAAGTCAAAGAGCAAAATTTCCATTGATAAAATAACTGATTATGAGTTATGCTGTCAAAGAAATATTTTCTTTATTTAAACCGGATACGAAACATTACCTGTCGCCTATCACGTATTTTTATTGCAAACCGCCAAATGATAAAGATATTATTGACATTAATCGATAATTATATAATAGGCAGCCATGTATATAGCTTTTTAATAAAATGAATTCAAAATGAAAACAGGCATTACATTCCAGATAACGTTTTTGGTTGCACTACTTATCCTTCTGTCAAGTATCGGTATCGGTACAACGGTTCTGCTTCATGAGAAACAAACACTTACCGAGGCATGTGATCAGCGGGGGAATCCCCTGTTTAACAACCTTACCATTACTGCCAAATTAATTCACCTGGCGGTTCAAATCGCGGCAGTATCCTTTATGCTACTGGTTGCAGGTATTAGTAGTACCATTCTCCTGACACATTTTCTTATTGTCAAACCGATTATAACGCTTTCTGAAGGTATACAGACTTCATCATCCGGTGATTTCAACCGCCGTATAACGGTAAAAAGTAACAATGAAATCGGTAGTGCGTCAACTCTTTTTAACAGGATGAACAAGGCGCTCTATAAACAAAAAAATGATCTGCTCACCTTATATAACACCGTACAGACATTGGATGTCAACCGGGAGCTTGATTCACTCATTTCTCAATCTCTTTCTATTGTTCATGATTTTATCGTCCCCAACCAATGCATTTTAAGCCTGGTGGAAAATAACAATCTGATTATAAAGCAGGTGTCCGGTTTTGCACCTGACACGAGACTCCATGGTGCAATACTTACCCTGCCGAATGAGGTTTTTACTAAAACATTCCAGAAAAAAACAGCGCATAAATTTGTGGCCAGTTCACTTGCAGAAACATTCAATGATCTGCATATCGCCCTGGAAAATCCTGCTGATGAAGTTCTCATTTCTCCAATGGTATATGGTAAAAAATCAAAGGGTCTTTTTATACTTATCGGCAAGAAAAACGATGTCGCATTTACTGAGACTGACGGTAAATTCCTTGATATTATCGCATTTGCCACTGCAATGTCCCTTTTTAATATTGAGCTGATTAAAAAGGCGAGCAGGAAAAAGAGTACTGAGCCGGATTCGGTTATAGCCGAGTTAACACGGAAAGTTTTAATGCCGCAGCGGCCTTTTAAAATGAAAGGCATTGAAATCTGCAGCTATTACAAGCCCATCGGTGACACGTATGGTAACTGGCATGGATTCATCGAAGATAAAGATAATAACCGTCTATCCGTCTTTATAGGTGACGCTTCCGGCCAGGGCACCCATGCGGCACTTGCCGCATCCACAGCAAGCAGTTTTATAAAAACAATGGGCATGCTTAAAAAGCAGCAGGATATGCTTGCTCTTATAGTGGAAAAAGTACCGGACATCCCGATCGACAAACGCGATATACCACTTTCCATGAAACCATCCTACCTGCTCAACCTGCTTAACCGGATTATGTTCAGTAATGTCTATGGCAGACAGACAATGACCTTTTTTGCATCCACGTTCGATTTAGTTAATAAGAAGGTCTACTTTGCCAATGCCGGTCATGAAATACC
>JAUVGS010000443.1 GCA_030593665.1 Chitinivibrionales bacterium
CAATAGGCGATACGGTATATACCAATACGGGATTATCCGATAATACGAAATATTATTACAAGGTAACCGCGGAAAACAGCAGCGGTGAATCTGATAAGTCAAGTTCTGTTTCGGCAACGACCCTGATTTTTATCGCGATACCGACCGGACTGACCGTAGAGGCGACATCGTCAACGAGTGTGTCGCTTGATTGGAACAATGTAAACGGCGCTACCGGGTACAACGTGTTCCGTTCATTGAGCTTAAGCGGCACCTATACTAACATTGCTTCACCGACATCATCGGAATATACCAATACCGGCCTTTCTTCCAATACGACCTATTACTATAAAGTATCAGCAGTCGGTGCATCGGGAGAATCCGACCAGACCGATCCCGAAACAGTGACCACACCGATTCCAATCCCGGATACACCCACAGGTCTAAAGGCAACAACCCAGTCGGCTACGAAAATTACTGTGGAATTTAATACGGTAAATAATGCGACGGGGTATAAAATTTACTCAAGTTCCAGTGCGACAGGTACGTTCACTTTGCTGACCACGACAGGATCGACCACCTATGACCATACAAATCTGACGTCGGATACCTGGTATTACTACAAGGTTTCCGCCTATAATGACGCAGGTGAATCACCACGTTCCGGTTCTGTTTCCGCGAAAACAGACCAGGGCGCGGTTCCGGATGCACCGACAGGAGTGAATGCATCCGCCCAGTCATCATCCGAGATTACCGTGTCGTTCAATAGTGTTACCGGGGTTGATGGCTATAAAATTTATTATTGCCTCAGCAGTTCAGGCACCTACACCCTTGTTACCACCACCGGTAATACATCATATAATCACACCGGGTTGACGCCCAATACGACATATTATTACAAAGTAAAAGCATACAACGGCAATGGCGAATCGGCGTATTCCGATGCAGCTTCTGCAAAGACCGATAATGTTATTATCCCGGATGCACCGACCGGCGTGACAGCCTCGGCACAGTCATCATCCGAGATTACCGTATCGTTCAATACGTCAAGTGATGCTGATGGGTATAAGATTTACTACAGCCTCAGCAGTTCAGGCACCTATTCACTCGTTACTACTCAAACAACAACATCATATACCCACGGCAGTCTCAACGATGACACCTACTATTACTACAAAGTAAAAGCATATAATGCCAATGGTGAGTCTGATTATTCCAGTGTTGCTTCGGCAAAAACAGATGAGGCGCAGAAGGTTGCGTATATAACAAGCGCCTGCAATGGATGTGCAAAGTGTGTAAACAATTTCAATTGTCCGCTGAATGCCATTTATCGAACAGGAAGCATCTATGCCATTGATCCGGATAAATGTGACGGCTGCGCGAAATGTATCACACAATTCAGTTGCCCCAAAGCGGCAATAAAATTGAAGGATGCCGTGGCAAGAATAATCAAAGATATCCTTGAGAAATTCCTGCCAAAGAAGAGTAATAAAATCAGGAAATAACTGTTTACAACAGGGAGTGCATATATGTCACCCAAAAATATTTTTACCGGCAGTCTGTTTATTGTCAGTCTTTTCTTTCTGGTTTTTGCAGCAATACAAATTCATTATATCGATCAGGAGATATGCACTCAGTGCGGCGTCTGTGTTGATGAATGTCCGGAGGAAGCCATTGTCGTTGTAGAAAAAGATGGTGAGGAGATACACGTGATTGATCAGGAAAAATGTACTCAATGCGGTATTTGTATTGATGAGTGTCCTGAAGAGGCTATTTTTGTGGGTGATCCGGAAAATGCAAAGGGAAAGAAAAAGAAATAAAATGATAAACAATTCTACGAGTGTATATAAAATAATGAATAGAATATTCTCCAAACAGTTTTTTTCCGGCATATGTATCGCAGCCGTAGTGTTTGCGGTGAGTTGTATCGATACAGTCAAGAAAAATCCGGTTTCGCCGGGGAGCAAAGTAGTTTGCCGTATCGAAGCGAATAAGTGTAACGGATGCGGCCTCTGTGTAAGTGCCTGCGCCCTTGATGCCATTGTCGAGACAGAGCTTAATGGTCAGTGGATTTGTTTTATAACTCCGGAGAAGTGTAATGGCTGTGGCGACTGTATTAGAGCGTGTGAAGACGAGGCAATTATAAAAATCGAGGTTACCGATGGTGAGTAAGGGACTAACAGGGAAGAAAAATATGGTTCAACGAATTATCGTTTGTCTTACAATAGTTTTTATAACCGTTGGCATTTACAGTGCCGCAAACCGTAAAGCAGCAATAATTTCAGGTAAATGCGTAGGCTGTGCTGATTGTATCAGGATTTGCCCTGTAGATGCGGTTGAGATGAGAAAAGGAAAAGCGATTATTGATTTAGAGCTTTGTAACGGTTGTTCGCTTTGCTATAACATTTGTTCATATAATGCCATTCGAATTATGGAGAAATAGCCGAATGAGAAAAGTAATACTATTCTGTGTGTTGATTATCGGCGTTGCAGTCTTTTTGGGATGCAGTCCCACAGAAAATGCCGTGTTATCCGTTGACAGAGCACAGTGTCTGGGCTGTGCCAAATGTGTCTCAGTATGTACGGCAGACGCTATTCGGGTGTTCTCTAATAAAGCGGTTATCGATCCGACGAAATGCACAAACTGCGGGAATTGTGTGGAACTATGTCCGGTGAATGCGATTTATTGAGGTGCTGAAGAGTAAAAATTTTTTATTAGTGTTTATTCTGCTGATACCTTTTTCCGGA
>JAUVGS010000358.1 GCA_030593665.1 Chitinivibrionales bacterium
GGCTGAAATGTCAATTGAAAAAAAAGCCAACCGTCTTAGAAAACTGGCTAATCTGCAGGGATTTGTCACTGAAGCTCAGATTAAGGATATCGCTGAGTCCACAAGTGAATCAATACAGATCCGTAATCTCCTTGAAAAAGAAAATATTTCTGTTAACACTTTTGTCAGTGATAAAAAAATTGCTTTTGGCCATCGTCCCCGCTATGCAACCCCAACGCGCAAAGGCGCCGCACATTATACCGATCCGACCTGGGTGTATCTCAATAGTGTAGGCCGCGTTCCTCTTCTCTCACGGGGACAGGAAGCTCAGTATGCCCGGCAAATGGAATTTGCGCAGGGGAAACTCTTCGACATGTCATTCCGTTCGCATAAAGCATTGGAGAGCCTCTATCGAATCGGTGACGAATTCAAACGTAATGTTATTGAGTGTATCGATGTACTCCAGATAAATGAAGAAGATCAGGGTGATCCCGAAAAACATGAAGAACTGCGAAAAAATTTCCTTAAGACCATTTCTCTCATTAAAAGAAAAAATACTCAGACCGAAAACCTAAAAGAAGAACTTCAAGGATGCCGCAGTAAAACCAAGAAAGGGATTATCCAGAATAAGATCAATGCTTTCGAGGAAGCTTCCATTGAATTATGCAGACAGCTTAATCTCAATTCGAAACAGGTGCAGTATATCCTGGAACGACATAAAGAATCCCTGAAGCAGAAAGGGATGGAGAAGCAACTGGATGAATTCCGGCACTGGGAAGACGTTTATAATGACGCAAAATATGCTATTATTGAAGCAAATGTCAGACTGGTTGTCAGTATTGCAAAAAAGTATGTGCTCAAGGGTATGGAAATTATCGACATCATCCAGGAAGGCAACCGTGGTCTTATAAAAGCTGTTGAAAACTTCGACTATCGCATGGGGTATAAATTCAGTACCTATGCCACCTGGTGGATCAGACAGGCGATTACCCGCGCAATAAATGATAAATCGAAAACAATCCGTATTCCGGCAAATACTCTCGACCTCGTAAATAAAACCATCAGGTACTGCCGCAAATGTGTCATGGAATACGGGTATGAACCGACCCCTGATGAGATTGCTGAAGCTGTCGGCTGTACGGTGTCAAAGGTACAGATGGCACTCGAATTTTCCACGGATCCCATTTCACTGGATATGGAAATCGGTGGTGACGGGAACTCTACTATCGGGGAATATATCGAAGATAAAAAAGCTGAAGACCCTTCAAAACAGGTCTCTCTTACCGGCCTCCGTGATAACATAAGAAAGGTTCTCGATTCTCTTTCTAAAAAAGAGCGTGAAATAGTTATCATGCGATTTGGCCTTGATGACGGCCGTATAAAAACCCTTAAAGAAATTGGTGAGACTTTCAGAATCTCCCGCGAACGAGTCCGCCAGATAGAAACCAAGGCGCTTAATAAACTCAAACATCCCAGCCGCACCCGCGAACTGCTTGCCTGGAAAGACGACAGGGATGAAACGTTTATTGATGAATAATTTACAGCATTCCACTTGGGTTCAGAGTTCAAGGTTCTGGGTTTAAATCAAAAATCTCCTGTCCTCCAAAGCTTTATTGAAGGGGGAAAAATCCAAAATCTAAAATAAAATTAAGATTATTCTTCCGTGGTATCCTGAGATGCTTCCTCTAACAAAGCAGGTTGTTCCTTTTTCTTGCTGCATATATCACAGGCCGGGACCTCAACACCTTCAATATCCCATCGTGCCCGTGCCTCAATAGTATCTGGAAATGCGAACTGCGGTTCCGGAGGGACCCAGGGAAACAGGCTGCCGACCGTATAGACATTATCGTTATTGTCATCGATGAAATATCCGAATGTTCCCTTCCCGCCAGGTATTGAATCAAAACAGAAATGACTGCTGCTGTCTTCTGTCGTATATACAACTGATGTTTCGACAAGTTTGAATTCCCATATTCTCAAAGGCTGAGGCTCTAAGCATGAGGCACCGCCGGAAAGACTGTAGCATATATCTTTTGCAGCAATAGTGGTAAAGCCGGTAGTTACCACCGTGACAGTATCTTCCTCTTCTGTTGTATCAATCTCAGTCGTATCTGTTTTTGAAGTATCTGAACTGATCCGGGGAATATTCCCGGTAAAATCTTCAAAATAAGTTGCAGGGATTGAAAATGTATAGGTTTGTTCAGGTGTTAATTTCCGGAGCGGTTTAAAAACAGATGTTTCAGAAAATGACGTATCAATTGAAAGCTTCACTGTATCATCAAGTGAATCGGTTATGTACCATTCATGGGCCAATGCTCGTACCGGTTTGGACCAGGTAATTGAAACTTCCGCTGCCAGATCGACCGTTCTTTTTGGTGATGTGCCTTTTAAAACAGGTGGGACCGTATCAGGATACACGGTTCCATTAAAACGGATAGTATCATGCAACACCTGCCCCGTATCGCTGCTGTCAGAGTCAGACCGTTTAATAATTCGCGGATTTATCGTATAAATCAGTGAGTATGAACCGGTAGTGAGAGAATCCTCCAACTGCAACACAAAGAACCGCGATTCTCTTATAGGAAGATAGCCCCGGATTTGTGGAGCAGCAACTGCCGAGTCGAGTGACAGTATCTTCCATGCATTGTTCTCCATGCCATAATCCGCATCTTCAATCCACTCACCGAGAATCAATGTGGCGGAAATTGCTTTAATTTCTTTCACCGTTGCAGAGAGTGTATCGGAAGATACAGGAAAAAGGAGAAATGGCCCGGCTTCCTTTTCTAGAATAATTTTCTTTTCGCGTGGAGCGTAAGCATTATCTTTTCCCGGTGTGATTCTATTGTCATTGTCTTTGTCGTGAAATGCAAGAAGTATATACCCTCCCTTTCGTATATGATCAAATTGAAAGAATCCTGAACTATCTGTTTGAATTAAATAACTGGGTAACTCTAAAAAAGCGGTATCAGGAACAGAATCATTCTTACAACGAAACAGGGCTACTTTGGGCTGGATATCTTTTTCTCCCGCATCAATAACACAGCCAGTTATAACACCGCTGTCTATAGTCGAGCCTGTGGAGAAAAAGAATTTGAATGGCATACCAACTGACACACCATGTAAATCGGTCAATATGGTATTGATTCCCATATGATAGGTGGTGGATTCAGCGAACGCTTTTTTAGGGGCAATCTCTACACGCCGGCCTCCAACGGTAACTTTAAAACCATCAGCAAGAGTAGGAAAAACGGTAATGCTTTTTTTAACGTTCCGTATATCTACCCATTCGGAAAAGTAGAGC
>JAUVGS010000451.1 GCA_030593665.1 Chitinivibrionales bacterium
CTGTTGATATAAAATAGCCACACCCAAATGCTTTAACTGCAAATTCCTTCCGAATCATAACTGGAGGGGATTCTTTTTTCTCGCCGGAAACATTTTTACAAAAAATTCCCCTGATAAAAAAATCTATATCAGTCTTGGCTATGAACATGAAAGTGCGCATCCCACCATGGGGATAAAAAAAGCAAGTACCAATGCCTTTGAAAAAATTTATGATGACAATTACAGAAATATCAACCTTAACTCATTAGTAACACGATACAACCGGATCAATCTCTTTGGCCAAAATTGTATCTCGGGAAAATTCGACTACCAGTTTTACTTTAAGGCGAATAATACACCTGAACTGATTGGCAATACCAGCTCTGTCGGCCATGGCCTGTCACTCGGCCTCGAATATATAAGAAATGTGAATGACCTTGTGTCCGTGTACATTTCCGCCTTTGACCGGTATATATTCAGAGGGAGAAAGAAAACTACCGGGCCGGTATATTTTGGTAAAGACGCCACCTTTGAGCAACGTAAGGCAACCTATCCAATTATTAATGAAGTAAATACCATAACCGGGAAAACCGGTCTGCTACTGCACTGGAATAAAATCAAACGAAACATAGATATATATTGCAACATTCTGTATGGAAATATTTTTGGGTTTGTTGACAGCAGGGATAAACGGTTACGAGTTTCCGGCGGTATATGTATTTACAAACAAGACATACCTACACAGTGAATAAACGAATTCTTCACACTTTATCACAAAGGCCCTCGATGACAGGGAGCGGCATCACCCTCGGTGTCATTTTTCACTATAAAGATTACACAAGCTTCTAAGAAGTGTACGGTTCCACTCCCAGAATTCGCATCGCCTCCCCTACCGTATAAAAAGAGCCGGTGACACAGATAACGCCTTCACATTCCCTAAAGGCATAATTCAAGGCATCCTCCACTGTTTCTTTAATAATCACCTCTCCGGCGAAGTCTTCGGGGATTGCCTTTACCACTTCTGATGGCCCTGCAGCTCTTGGTGTATCGGGTCGAGTGATAATAAGTGTCGTTGCACAATCAGTATAACGCTGTACTATCTGACCAGCGTCTTTATCACCCATGATTCCTGTGATAATGCTAACAGCAGTATTTTTAAATCTACGCTGAACTAAATTACACAATTCATTAACCGCCTGTGGATTATGTGCGACATCAAACACAACCTCTTTGTCTCTTATGACCAATTGTTGAAACCGTCCGGGCAACACTGTTTTCGAAATACCCTTTGCCGCACTTTCATCGTCTGTAAAATTCACTATCTCAATTGCTTTTAAAGCACACAACGCATTCATAACCTGGTATCGACCACTTAGCTGTATCGGAATAAACCTATCCTTATAACTGAATGTATTACCACTTTTCTCTTCTGTAATATCAGTTGCCTCGTTTTTACGCACAACAATACAGTGAGATTTCTTTTCTGAGCATATTTGTTGTGCAAGCGCTATAACCTCCGGTATATCCTGTTCCGCTATTACAACCGGCACCTGTTCTTTGACAATACCCAGTTTTTCTTTTGCTATCGAAAGGATATCTGTTCCAAGATATTCGATGTGGTCGATACCAATACTTGTTATAACCGTTGCTTCCGGATGAAGAATATTGGTCGCATCAAGTCGTCCACCCAGGCCGGTTTCAAAAACTGCCCAGTCTACTTTCTGTCGTTTAAACAATTCGAATGCTATAAGCGCAGAAATCTCAAAAAAGGTAAGCTCGTACCGATCAACCAAGCCTTCAATATCACGATATACATCAAGCCATTCTTCACTACGTACACATGCACCGTTTACAATAAAACGCTCTTCAAATCTGACAATATGGGGAGAGGTAAACAGGCCTGTGATGTATCCCTGTAAACGCAAAACAGATTCAAGAAAAGCACACACCGACCCTTTGCCGTTCGTACCTGCGACATGAATTGATTTAAAGGTATAGTGGGGATTGCCCAACTCTTCAGATGCCTGTTTTATTCTGTCTAATCCAAATCGTATTCCGTGGGTAGTGCGCTTGAAAAGCTTTTCTAATACTGCTTCCTGGGTATACATTTCGGTATTTATTTATGCAGCTCTGCCATCAGGAGTATGAAACAGTTCCTTGAGTTTTGTTAATGTCAATTCCTCAAAACCGGGAATAACAATGTCCGCCTCTTTCAACACGCGGGCGGGATGGGTGGTAGCGACACCAATAGCCTTCATGCCGCCGTTATGCGCTGCGGCAATACCGGCCGGTGCATCTTCAAATACAACACAATGCTCAGGTTTGCATAAAATCTTCCGTGCAGCCATGAGAAATACCTGCGGATCAGGTTTACTTTCGTTTACATCATCACCACTGACTATACCGCTGAAGAATTCACTGATACCGATTTTTTCCAGAACTACCCGAATATTAAGAAACGGTGTTGATGAGCCAATAGCGCAGGGTATGCAGAGATCCTGCAATACTGAAAGAAACCCCACCACTCCCGGAAGCGGCTGCAGATTTTCCTTTACCACTATCTCCCGATACAGTATCTCTTTGCGGTGAGACAATCTGTCGATTTCACGAGGATCACTTGCCCAGTGAAGAATCTGAGGGATTATATATTTATTCTTCATGCCAAAGCCCTTCTGAAAATGGCCCGGCGGTAACAGTAACCCCT
>JAUVGS010000418.1 GCA_030593665.1 Chitinivibrionales bacterium
GGAATGGGATATACATTCATTCCGACGGTTTTGGCACTTATCTGGAGCATTGTATTATTTCATATACGGTGTATGGTCTTGTGTCGGAAACAAAATATATACGCCTGGACCCTGTCACCTTTAAAGAAAACGGTAAAAGCGATTTACAGATAGAAAAAGAGATCAAAAAGGATGTTATCCCAAAAACACCCTATCACTACGTTCTCTCGACAAAGGATGTAACCAAGGATGGTGTAGACATTAAAATCATTAAGGACCCGCTCGCGCTAAAACGAAACTTTTTCCGCTATTCAGGATTAGTCCTTGGCCTGGGCGGTGTTATTGCCGGGATAGCCCACGCAACACAATATAGTGAGTCAAAAGAGATATGGGTTGCATTTAACCAGAAACAGCCCTCTACTAATACAAAGTTCAACCAAAACTCTGTGGACTATGAAAATGCCCGTGACACTTATACCGAAAATAAGAGATTCGTTATTACAGATTTTGTGATTGCGGCTATCGGTATCTTTGGATTTACCTGGTCGTTTACTTTTTAGTACCTTAGAAATAATTTTCTGCCGTTAGCAGATCGACTTTCCAGAGAATCGGAGGGATTTGTAAGCGTTTCCGGTAATAATAACCAAAAGCTGAGTCAAATTACCACCACCAGAGGGTTAAAATGATATTTGCATTAAGAACTATCTTATTTTTCCTTTGCGTCCTTTGCGTCTTTGCGAGAAATTAAATAATTCATGAATCCTAAAAAACTCATATCAGTATTCATACTCCTTGCAATAGTTTATTGCATCAACGAGTACAATCCATATACCGATTCTTCAAATACCGATATTGAGATTGTTTCACAGACTTTTACCACTACTGACTCGGTACCTATTTTCAGCACAGAAACCATAGTGGTAAAAGTGGCCTTTGCCGAGCTGGTTAAATCTTTTACCATTTCTGCCCGGAACAACCGGTTGTGGCAGGATACAACGATTCCCAACGCCTCTTTCAAAAACGAGCATGCTTTCACTTTTTCATTTTTTGACACCGGATCCCATGATATTGTTATCACCACAACCCCCTTTGGTGCCCAGCCAAAGGAGAAACGAATCCGCCTCTACTGTTATTCCCCCCTCTATCAGGACACGGTGTATGGTTTCGGTCCCTATGGTGACTCTGTTATAGTAAATGCCGCTCCTGTTAAGGATATTGACGTTGAATATTTCTGGCAGTTTGACAAAACGGTAAAATATTCATATCGGGAAATTGATACTTTTGTTATTGAACAATTCACCGCGCCTGCAAATAACGGTAAGGTGTGGGTGCAGGATACATCAGGGAACAGCTCGCCGGCTGTCAGTTTCTATTATTCACTCCAGGACCTCCGGCCTCCCCGGGTGTATTGTGCAAATGAAGATTTTTTTCTTGCGGATACTATCATTGCGGGAACCAATCTCTTTGCGCTCAAAGTTAAAATTGAGGATCAGGTTATCGACGGCATCGACTCGGTATCGATAAATGGTGAAGAGTTTGACTACCTGACAGGGGATGATATTCATATTAAATTGTATGATTCCATGTCCCACTATGAGAACCAACCGCTTAAAGCAACAGTATACGCACGCGACAAAAACAGCAATGATACGGTGAAATCATTTTACCTGTTTTATGATACGACCACTATTCAAACAAACAAGGTTACAATTTCTATCTTCACTGTAAACCAGACCGGTTTTACCACCACCACGAAAAAACTTTCGGTTATTGGTGAGTCGATAAGCCTGCTTCCAACGTCGTACACCGTGAAATTTTTTCTCAACGGCACCTACCTTATCGGCTGTGACACGTCACTGTACTATCAGGGCATCTGGGGATGCAACCTTATGTTGCTGGAAAATAACATCAACCTGTTTACTGTGTATGCACTCGGTGCCGCTAATGATACGCTGGGAAAACTTTCAGTTGATATTATACATGACAACAGTATGAGCGACACAGCCGGACCCATAATTTCACGGGTATATGTGGACAATAGTGATTATACTAAAGAGATGATTGTCTCAAATACAGCCCCAGGAATTATAGTCTATGCCCATGATCTGGTTTCCGGTATCCAGCGGGTACTTATTAATAAAACCCAGGCAATTCCCGATACTAAATATCTCGGATGGCAATCGAAAGTGCAACTTGCTCATGGCAGCAATACCCTGCCCCTGAAACTGTATGATTATGCCGGCAACACAACGCAGGATACCCTCCTGGTAACTTTCAACAGGGTGCCTGAATTGGTGAATTCCCTGTCACTCCCCCTGTATTTAAAAGCGGGTAATAGTTACACCGATACATTACAGGCCAGGGATAACGATGGCGACTCACTTGTACTGGTTCATCAGACGCCTCTGCCCGACATGACTATAACCGCAGATAAAACCGGAATAACCACCCGGTTTTTTATTGTATGGGAGCCTGTCGATACCGGTACGGTTACTTTTACGTTCCGCCTCTATGACGGCTTACAATATTCACAAACATACTCCTGGTCATTTACAATCACTACAGACACGATAGTCGATAACCCGGTGACATTCTTAACAACATCAAACGATATTGAGAATGTTCTTTTCGCTGACAGCAGTACCCTTACGGACACCCTTGAAATTATTACCGGAACAGGCACCCCTCCTTTCAAATACAATGTACAACTGTTCCCTGAAGATTCAGCACTGCTTGGCAATTCAGATTCACCGGTCTTTACCTGGACACCGTCTTCTATAGATTCCGGGACACATCTGATCGTGTTTACTGTATTCGATCAGCAGGGAACAAGCGACACCCTGCTCCACTCCCTTACCGTGGTACCGGAAAACACCTTTC